>NZ_JBFAHB010000003.1:0-279953 GCF_040653975.1 Kribbella sp. NPDC050820 | reverse complement strand
CGGCAAGCACCTGCCGGGTCCGGTCCTTCCGACAGGCCGCGACCACCGCATCGCGTCCCGGCCCCGGCAGCTCGAACGCCTCGGCCACCGCCGCCACCACGGGCAGGTAGTAGTCACACGACGTCAACACCCCGTCAAACCGCAGCACGTCCCGAAGACCTCGCAGGTACTCCACCAAAGCGTCCGCATCGTTGGTCTCAGCGGTCACGATGTTGTCCGCGCCCAGCAGCGGGTGCGCGTTCGGCGTCGAGACCGACCGCAGATAGTGCTGCAGATCCCTGGTCACGAAGCTGAAGCGATGCCCTCCCTCCCGGATTCCGCGAGGGAGCAACGTGCTCATCGACCCCACCCAGCTCTCAACCATCAACAGGTGCCCCATCAGAACGTCCTCACCCTGCCAATCAACGATAACGATAACGATTATCATTTTAGCTTTTGCAGGTGTGACCCTAGGGCCGGAGATCGACAGCCGTCAAGCGGTCCGAGACAAAGCGCCGCGCCAAGGCAAGGCCCCCGTAGGGGTCGCATCTTCAAGAAACCGTTTACTGAGGATCCCCTCGGCGGATCGGAGGCGGCCCGATTCGCCTTCAAAATCTCGTTCAGAAACCCGCTCGTCCAACAAGCCCTCGAACGCCGTTCCCTAAGAAGATTCGCGGGCATGACCACTGAGCTGAAGCCCTCGGAGCTGCTCACCGCCGAACCGGCCGCAGCCACAGATATCCGGATCGGGTACGCCCGTTCCTCGACCGCTCGGCCGGCGCTGGATTCCCAGCTCGACGCGCTCGCCCAGGTAGGCGTCACCAGAGTGTTCTCCGAGAAGATCTCTACCCGCGCCACCAGACGACCCGAACTGGAAGCGGCGGTCGCGCTCGCCCACGAGATCCGTGGCTCCGGGGTGTCCGGGTCACGCTCGTCGTCCACGAACACAAACGCCTCGGTCGCGGCATCGACCTGGCTACCCTGGCCGAAGGGCTCAAGGCGCACGACGTCGGGCTGGAGTTCCTCACCGGCGAACTGAAAGGCTCCCACGATCCTGCCGGTGTGGCCTTCACCGTGCTCGCTGCCTTGTCCGGGATGGAACGCGTGCGTATGTGGCGCTGGCCCGCCATCAAGGATCTGAGACACTTCACTCACATTTCGCGCGGGTCATGCCGCCTGCGCCACAGTCGACTTCAGATCCATGACGTCGACGATCGCCGTATGAGGCGCGGATCAGAACCCGGCTTCGAGGATCCAGGACTCCGACTACGAGCGGAGCTCAGAACGTCAGCAAGGGCACGTTGAACAGGTCTGGTTGGCGTGGGCGGGAGAATCCCGGTGCGGTCACCTCGACCAGGTACATCTCGGTGAGGAACTGGATCGTGGCGCCGAGGAGATGGCTCGTGTGGGCGGTGGCTGAGTGGGCCTTTAGCCCGACGGATACATGGATGTGAGGCAAGACGGTTCCCGTCTCCTCGTCGTACGCGAGGGTGCCGCCGCCGATGGCCTCGACATTCTCGAGGTGGACAGCACTCCAGACCGGGGCGTCGGGGTTGTCGAGTTTCTCGCAGGTGCCGACGAGTTGGACGTCGCGCATGCCAGCGATGAACATCGGGATGAAGCCCTGCCGTACGTCGTACTCGGTGCAGAACTCGGCGAGCGCGGTGTAGAAGTCGTCGCCGTGGTCGAAGTGGACGGCGAATGTCCGGCCCATGGTCAGTTCAGCGGCGCGCAAGATCAGCTCCTTCGAGGGTGTCGATGTAGGCAACGTAGCGAACAGCGGCGCTCAGACCGCGAGTGGACAGCAGCCGGCTCCGAGGATGGGCGATGTCCTCGACGCCGGCCGCAGCGAGCTCCTCGCATCGCTTGCGGAACCATGGCCAAGGCACGTTCAGGTAGCCGGCGACGGCCTCGAGCCGCCTGGCCGAGGTCGGCTGAGCAATCAGCGAATCCGCCGCCAGATACGCATCGACATCCCGGTACGTGGACCTGCGCGATGGTGGCGCGCCGGCGTGGACATACCACAACCCATTGCCGCCCAACCAGTTGGCGACGAGCGCTTCCTCGCCAAGGACAAATCCCTCGACCGCGCGATGCTCAGGCTCCGGACTCAGTTCGACGGTGATCCCGAACGCTTCCACCAACGCGATCGCAAGCAGAAGCATCACCCGCTCGTACCTCGGCGACGCTGCCACGTCGTCCTCTGGAATGCAGAATCCTCGCCGCATGCCGGTGAACCATCTAGACGTTCGCCGGAGGTACTCGAACTTGTGCGACCACAGCAGCCACGATGCCGCCTCCTCACCACGTCGCTCCCGCGTCCAGAAGAACGGCGCCCCTGACAACCGGCCTAGATGCCGCGTGATGTGCCGCGCGCAAAAGCGCGACCCCAACCACTGACCCGACACCGCGTTCAACATCGGTAGCTCATGCATGGCCGGCTCCGAGGTGGACCTCGCCTCGTAGTGAGCCAACCGAGTCTGACTACCCGCCAGGACTGCATCATCAGCCAGGAGGGCCGTGTCGGCGTTGTTCGTTGCCCACATGATGCCGATCGTCATGTCGTCGATCACCGTCGCCGATGAGATCGGCTGCGGACCGGTACGACGCCCGGAACGGTCAACGAACCGCCGGCCGTCCGAGACGTAGTACCGATGATCGCGGTCAACCGCCAGCACCATCGAACGGCGGTCAGGCCGACGCAACGCAGTCGCCAGATCCTTGCCAGGATCAACCAACATCCAACCGCTACCGGTCTCTGCCACTTCACAGCGATGGGCAGCGAGCTCAACACCCGTGTACGCACGTCCGGTGGGCAGGCTGATGGTAGTGGTCTCGCCGAGCGCAGTGGCGTCACCCAACAGCTCCAGGACCGAGATCGCCGCCTTCTGGACTTGGCCGGATCGGATGATTCGCCGCTTGTAAAAGCCGAGCTGGGCCGACGACGTCGCCCCCAGCACCTGGCACAGGGCGTGGCGCACGTCCGCGGACGGCCAGGTGTACCACCCACGCTCCCAGTCCGAGATCGACTTTGAGGTGACCGCCGACTCGCGTCCGGTAGCTCGGTAGATCGCGAGGTTGACCCTGTCGGCAAGTGTCGCTTGGGACAGCTCTCCACGGGCTCGTTTGAGCAGCTCGTTCGGGCGCCGCTCGTGATCAGCCACGCCCGCCTCCGTCCAACGCCAGCTCCGGAGCCAGATAGTGATCACGAGAAGGTGGTGTGATCGGATCCTGACCTCGATCCAGCCCGATGTACGCCGCCGCCAGCTGGCGACCACCCAATCGATCAAGGACCCGGATCCGGACCGTCGCCTCGAAGGCCCTCGGCGGCCTCTGGCGCCTCCCTATGATGACGAGCCGGCCTCCGCGGAGCTGCCCCGCCTGCTCGAAGATCCAACGCTCAGCGATGCTGCGCGCCGTCGCCTTGGGCGACCTACTGAACGCCCCCGCCCGCGCCGCGACCACAACCCATTGGCCATCGCACCCGCGTGTCGCGATCTCGAATGCATACCCTCGTCTACCCCTCATGCCCCTCCTCGGGTCCTTGGAGGAAGGATGGCGCGGGCGCCCGAGACAGCGTCACGGCATCGAAAGACATCTCCGGGACGTCTCACCTCACCTCAAAATGTCCCGAAATGTCCTAGGTTAGGTCTCGTGCCTAACGAACGACTGCGAGCGGCGATGGTGGAGAACGGCCTCACGCATCATGCCCTCGCGGAGGAGCTCGGAGTCAACGTCAAGACGGTCGAGCGTTGGGTCGTCGGGGAGATCGTCCCGTTCCCGCGCAATCGTCACCAGTTGGCTGTCCGGCTCGGCCGCGACGAATCGTACCTCTGGCCAGACGCCCTACCGCGCGATCGAGCCGCTGCAATCTCAGAGAGCGAGATCGTCAGGGTGTACCCCCATCGCTCGGACG
Source organism: Kribbella sp. NPDC050820 (assembly GCF_040653975.1). Classification (NCBI taxonomy): domain Bacteria; kingdom Bacillati; phylum Actinomycetota; class Actinomycetes; order Propionibacteriales; family Kribbellaceae; genus Kribbella; species Kribbella sp. NPDC050820. Next base: position 276,058 of record NZ_JBFAHB010000003.1, on the reverse strand, counting down.
TGCCGCGCGATGAGTGGCGGCAGTTGTTCGAGTCAGGCACCGAGGAGATCGGGGTGCTCGTCTACGCCGGCCTGTTCCTGGCCGAGGATGCGAGCCTGCAACGAATCCTCCGCAGGAAGGCCAAGGCCGGCGCCCGGGTCCGAATCCTGCTCGGCGATCCCGACGACTCACACGTCGCCGAACGCGGAGCGGAGGAAGGCGTCGGCGACGCGGTGGCGGCCAAGATCCGCAACGCCGTCGTCCTTTACCGCGACCTGCCCCAGGTCCCCGGCGTCGAGTTCCGAATGCATCGCACAGTCCTCTACAACTCGATCTACCGAGCCGACGACCGACTCTTCGTGAACACCCACGTGTACGGGGCACCCGCCGCCCAGGCACCGGTGTGGCACCTGCGGAAGATCCCCGGCGGCGAACTCGCCAAGCACTACCTTGACAGCTTCGAGCTGGTCTGGGCCGACGCGATCCCGATGACGGAGGCTTGATGCCTAAGCGAATCGACTACTACGACGACCCGACCGCGCCGGCCGCGAACAGCATGGTTCCTTCCGTCAACGTCGTCATCGAGAACGACGCCGGCGACATCCTCTTGATCGAACGCTCCGACAACGGCAACTGGGCCGTCCCGGGTGGCGCGATCGACCTCGGCGAGTCCATGTCGCAGGCTGCCGTACGCGAAACCAAGGAGGAAACCGGCATCGACTGCGAGATCCTCGATGTCATCGGCATCTACACCGACCCCAAACACATCATCCTCTACACCAGCAACGGCGAAGCCCGCCAGGAGTTCTCCATCCTCCTCCGCGGCCGCGCCACCGGCGGCCACCCCACCACCAGCAGTGAAAGCACCAAAGTCCATTGGGTTCCCCAAGCCGACATCTCCAGGCTCCAGATGGATAGATCGATGCAAAGACGGATCGCTCACTACCTCCAGCGCCGCGGCACTCCGTACTTCGACTAGGCCCCAGCAGCAAGCCGCCGCTGCACATTACGCGCAGCCATCCGAAGCGCCGGCCCCGATCTGAGGATCGACCGGTGGACGACATGATCCCGCGGATACCGAGACAAGATCTCGCTAAGCCGATCCTCGACCCCAACTGTGCAACCGCGTACATCTGCGGTCAGGTCGCAGTACGTCAACGCCTCGAGCAACTGATGATCCGGCAACTCGAACTCGGCCCCCAGTTCAGCTATCCCCCGCTCCTCAGCCTCGATCATCGCTCCCGTGTGATGAGCCACCAGCCGACACACGACCTCATCAACGTCCAGCACGTCACGCAGGTATCGAGCGCCGTCCAGCGGATGAAACCCCGTCGACCGAACCGCCGACGAGTACCCGATGTCATGCAACCAAGCAGCCACTTCGACGCGCCCCGCCTGCTCTCCCAACATCGCCGCCAGCAGCCGAGCCCGGCCAGCCACGCCCCGAGTGTGCGCCCACCGCCGCGGCAACTCATCAGCGAGCACGCCACGTGCTACCGAGGCCGCCTCCTCAACACCCATCACAACCCGACAGTACGACGGACTCCGCCGAACCGCAGCCGCACCTAAGTCCATTTGTCCTGTCGAGTGCCCCGCCGGCGAGAGACGCCGCAGGGGAGATCGCCCCTCCGCCTCCCCCGGAAGGCGGCTTCACCCAGGAGGCCGATCAACGGGCGCCAGCCCGCCAAGGGTGCGGCACCGAGGTCGCTCACCATTCTTGACCAGGACTGGGAGGAGGAGTCTGGTCGACGGTCAGGCTTCAGACGTCGCCCATTCTCGGGTTGCCCTTTGACCAGATGTCTTCGAGGCTCACGAGGTAGGAGTCGAACATCTCACTGGGGTCGGTGCGGCGATAGTGGTAGACCGGGGACTGGGCGGCGGGGATGCCGTAGGCGTGCTGGTTGACCAACAGTTGGTCGTCGGCTCGGTAGATCGAGTTGTAGAGGACTGTGTCGTGCAGTCTCAAGTCGACTCTGGTGCGCCGTACGAGCGGGCGCAGCAGAGTCAGTGCGTTGCGGACCTTTGCTGCCATCGCCTCCCCGATCTCTTCCTCGGCACCCCGCCGCATGACGTTTGATCCGTCAGGTGTTCCGAGGACGATCCTGATCCGGACGCCATCCTCGGTCTTGTCGCTGAGGAGGCGGACTATGCGAGCGTCCTCTGCCAGGAAGAGTGCGCTGTACGCGAGGATGTCGATCTCGTTCTTGGCGGCTTCGAAGAACGAAAGCCAACCCTTCTGGCTGATCGCCGTACGGCGGGGATAGACAGCGGTGATGTCCGCCGGCCTGCTCGCGGACATCGGCTGGAGCTCGGGCCAGAGCATTTCCTCATCGATGCCAAGGAGCCTCGACAGGGCGGCGCGACGCTGCGGATGCGGTACCTGGCCTCGCATCCAGTTCCGCACCGTCTTTGGGTCGACGGACAACTCCACCGACAGGTCCAACTCTGTGAGGTTTGCGCTGTACATGGCCCGCCGAAGGAGCTCGTTCACGCAGAACACCAGCCTTACCCATGGGTAGATGTCTGTAAATGTCTGCTTGGACAGTAGCACGGAAATGTCCGTAAATGTCGGTCGATGGGGTTCTGCTGTCTGCGCGATCGCGACGACGCTTGGGTCATGCTCGACAACCTCGTCGGGCAGCTCGCAGAAGTTGATCAGGGAGTGCGAAGGGTGAGTCGAGTCGACGATCAGTTGGTTCGAGCGCGCGTGTGGTTCGGCCGGTGGCCGTTCATCGACTACACGGGTGGTCTCGAGGCGGGTACGGCGAACGCACGCACGATCAGCCGACGATTCTTCGGACTGCCGGTGGCAATCGATCCTGCTGCCGTGGATCGCGAGGGAGCTGAGCGATGATCGGCCGACGATTCCCGGTCGCGCCCGGCTACGTCCGCAGGTACCCCGGTCTGAGCGCGCGAGAACTCGGCGAGTTGCAGCGACGCCTGGCAGAGGTGGCCAAGCGGCACGGCCGCACATTGGGCACGGTTTACGTCGAGGAGCTCCCGTCCGACCCCAAGGCCTTCGAGGAGCTGCTGGTGTCGTTGAAGAGACTCGACGCGCCGGCCGTCGTCATCCCTTCGAAGGCACACCTCGGCCGGTGGGATCTCCCGGGATCGAAGTACGAGCAACTCCAGCAATCAACAGAGACCAAAGTCATCGTCGCTGACCAGTCTCCCTGATCGGGCGTGCCCGGCTCCCTGCTCGCAGGTCCTGACGCCTGCGTCAGCCGGGTCGCTCCATGGAGGCCTCGTCCGCGTGCCCCGAACTCCCCTGCGCGTCGCGCAACGGGGCCTCCCCCACTGCCGGCCGGCGAGCGTGCCGCACCATGTGCCGCGCTCGCCAGCCGTTCCACCTTCCCCAGTCCAGCGTGGCCAGCCATCTGGCATCGAAGGACCCGACATGGTTGCGGAGCGCCGTACCGACTGGCCGCAGCGGCAAGCAAGCGAGTACGTCGACCATGGCTGGCCGATAGCCCGTCTTGCCCTCCAGCACGACGGCACTGCGCGTGCGGACTCCTCGACTGCATCGAGCTGCACCTGCCGATAGCGCATCCACCGGTCCTCACGACTGCTGACTCCACCGCTGCCGCCCTTCGCCAGCACCAGATGGGCGATCGCTCTCCTCACCTGGCCCTTCGACTTGGGCTCCCCGCACATCTCGGCGCCCCGTTGCATCACCAACTCAAGTCCCAGTGTCCAACCGCCCTCGCACCAGTGACTCGACGGTGGCAACTCGTCGTAGCGCCGGGATCGGTGCCGCACGGCTCGATCGAAGCTGCCGCTGGTCGGGTGTTCGCCGGCTCATCCGGCTGGGTGATTGCCCTCGGCACCTACACCGAGGCGACGGGCCCTACCCTCTGGCAGCCCTACCGACCGCACAGCCCAATCGACACCGTGCTCAACACCACCAATTGGGCCGGAGCCGAGGCATCCATCCCGCGCTTGGTCGACGAGGCAGCGTGGTGATCACAGCTGTGGTCCATCTACGTCTTCGGCTGATCGGTGTCCGGTGATGCCGTGGTACGGCGCTCTGCCTGTCCAGGAGTACCCGGTCTCGACGCTGACGGTCTTCTGGTTGACTCGGGCAACCCTTCGCGATACGCCGCTGACCCTGACGTAGTCGCCCTTCCGAATCGTCTCTTTCGAGTAGGTTGGTCCGGCTGCATCGAGTTCGTCGCGGATGCCGTGCCAGTAGTCGAGCTGCGATGTGAGATCTGCGCGAGCAAGGCGTAGCGTCTCGGCAAACCTGCCCTCGGCCGGCGGGTGCACCTGTTCGTAGCCGCCGATGACTCGGGTATACCCGTCAAGCTGACGCTGGACCTTCCGGAGTTGTGTCTCGAGCCGGTCGATGCGCCGGCCCACGGAGATCGCCGAGTAGCGGCGGTCGGTCGCATCAGCCAAGGCTTCGGCTCGCCGCTGCGCATCGTCGGCTGCACGCGATTCCTCGACGGACTTGCGCGTCAGATCCTGGATACGTTGCAGATCGCGGCGATGGCGTCGCTCGGAATGGTGGCCGATGAGAATCGGCTGTCCGAGTGGGATGCCGTCGGCGATCCGCCGGGACGCGTTCGACGCAGCCTCGGCCGCGGCTCTGCGACGCTCGGCTGGTGTCTGAAGTAGCTCGGCCCGCCTCCGTGCCCGCGCGTCGCGTTCTGCCTCGCGGTCCTGAACGGGCCGCGAGACGGTGTTGTCGATGGTCACCGCGACGTCGAACCCCGCGTCTCGCAGCGCTTCCTCGGTTGCGTTGATGACCGCGGACTTGGCCGGTTGGTCGCGTGAGCGCGGGAGGTACCACGCCTCTAGGTGCGGCGACCATCGCCAGTTGTTGGCCTTGAAGATGTCGCGTGATCCGTCGCCTTTGCGGGTGCCGTGGGCGAGTGTGCCGTCGGCCTGGGTGTGGGCGATCTCGATGCGCTTGGTCATGAGTCGCACCTGTCGTCGAGATGGTCGTCAAGGGTTGCGAACCAGCTGATGACTTCGCTGGCGCGATAGCGGAGGTGCCGACCGACGCGTTTGCCGGGTGGGCCGTAGCCGAGGGTTCGCCACCGGTACAGGGTCCGCTTGGGGATGTTGAGGTACGCCGCGACCTGGTCGACGTCCCAGAGCGGATCTGAGTCAAGCGCGGCTGACATCGGCACCCCCGCCGCCTGTGTGCGGAGTTGCTGCGCTCTGTTCCTTGGCGGCCTTGATCACGCGCCGAACGTCGCGCACCGTCCAGCCGAGGATCTCGGCCGCCGCCTCGGCAGATCCGCAGACCCGGGCGAGCTGCGCGATCTCACCGGCCGACGCTGCCTCGGCGTCCGCCAGGCGCTCGTCGTGCCGCTCGATGGCGCGCGCCTTGGCTTCGACCGCGCGGTTGAGGGATGCTTGTGCTCTGATCGTGCGTGCCGTTGCGGCTTCGACCCGTGCCTGGCGTTCGCGTGCTCGCCGCAGTGCGGCGATCCTCTCGCTGGCTCCCATCGCTTCGTCATCTCCTCGCGACTCACAGCGCCGGGCCTGGGGCGTCCGGTGGGAGGAACAGCGAGTCGAGCGGCCGTGCCGCGACTGGTGGCAGCGGCGTGCGGTTGGTCTTCAGGTGCTTGTTCGTGGACTCGATCAAATCCCTCGCGGCGTTGACGACCCGGGCGCCGGTTGCCTTGATCACGCTGCCCGGATCGTCGGGGTCGACCAGGGCCGCCCAGCCCGCGACGTAGTCGAACGATGAGGCCTCGGTGCCGACTCCGTGGTGGGCCAGCACGATGTAGGCGACCGACTCGGCCTCGACCTCGCGAACACCGCGGCGCGTCTCGTCTGGCGTTGCGCCGGTGCCGGTCGCGGAGTGCAGGCGCATGTGCCCGACCTCGTGCGCCAGCCTCGCGACGGCGGTGTAGTCGTCGAGGTGATCGCCGAGCACGATCTGCTTGGCTTTGTAGTCGGTGTAGCCGTCGGATCCGTTGCCGGACGGACGCACCTCGAGCGCGAAGCCATCTGCGTAGACCTCCCGCGTCAACGCGTCCCACAGACCAACCGGAACCCTGCGGCTGTGGGGTGCCGGCGTGCTCGGAAGTTCGAGAGGGCGGCCGACGGTGTCCGTGACGTCGTACACGGTCGCGACTCTGAACCCGATCACCTGCTGATGGACCTGCCCGTCCACGGTGGGACCGTTGTCAGCTGGCGAGGTGCGCGAGTGCACCGGCTTCAGGATCCTGATCGCATTACGCCCCACGACCTGGCGACCTAACTTCTCCCACATCCCTGCGTTGGCCACCCAATTGGCGTGCGGCATCTGCAGGTTGATGAGAACGACGTTCCCGAAGCCGAAGCTGGGAAACAGCGCCGCGGCGTCCAGCCACTTGGCCCAGTCCGCGCCGGTTCTCATCTTGCGTATCTCTGTCTCGAGCGCCTGGTGCAGGTCCTCCGCGCTCACCACTTCTTTGCCCACCGCAACCTCCCAAGGATCGGTTCGACGTGGGCTCAACGGTCCAGCCCCGCCGGCTCCTGTCCTGGATCCGCAATCGGGGTGCTGCTGGGAGTAGTACGACGCAGCACGTTCGGCACATCGAGGTACGGCGGAGGCACCCGCAGGTGCTCCTCACCCGCCGGCCGGGCCAGACGCGACGTGCCCGCCAATCGACTCGCAACCGACGACGCGACCGCCAGGTGATCGACGCTCCACGCCAATGCCTCGGTCAACTCGTCGAAGTGGATCGGGAGCCCCGTCGAGACCCAGTGCGTCTGCAGCAGCCTCGCCCCACCACCCGGCCGGCGCAGGTACCGGAGATCGCGCCTGGCGACCTCGTGCCGCGGCACGAACAATCGCGCCTCCACAATCAAGCCTGCGACCGCGACCTGCTGTTGCCGGGCCACCTGGTCCGCCGACCACACGAGCTCATCGATCGCGTCCAGAAGCCCCATCGCGGCCCGCTGATTCGGTACCAGCTCAGCCGGCTGCAGCAGGCCTCCCTGCGGCCGGACGACGCGGTCGAGCGCGGCTCGCAGGTCAAGGAACGCGGCTTCCCCGGGCGTCCTGCTCTGCCCGCTCAAGTCGGACATCCGGCGCTGCCAGGACTTCGCGACACGGATCGCGCCCTCCTCGACCGCGCCCAGGCCGGCCCTCAACGTCTTGAGCTCAAGCTGCTGCCCCGCATCCAGACCGGCGGCCGGGGCCCCCAGGAGCTGCTGGACGAGGTACGACGAATACCCGCACACAGTTCGAAGCTGTGACGTCATCGAACGCAGATCCCGCGTCAACAAGGTCAACGGCGCGACGCAGGCGTGAGCCCGCTCCCACCGCGCCGCGCACCGAGCGACCAGCGACGAGTCATCGAACGGCACCGCCGGCGCGCCCGCCGTGAGACCACCAAGCGGCCCCAGCCGCGCACCCCGCACCCCGTCGGGCTGCACCAGCACCTCGAGCTCTGCCATCACCCGGGCGACATTCCGCTGGACTGGTGACCAGGAGGGCAGATCACGCGCGACCACCTTGGCGGCGATCAATGCGATCGCCGCGACCTCCGACCGCGCCACCGCCAGGTCGTCGGCTTCATCCAGCATTCCTGCGGTGTTGGAAGCCTGTGTCGCCAGCAGATCAGCACCCGCACCGATCGCCCGCGCCAGCCGACCGAGCGAGTTGTCCGGCACACTGGCCGGCCGGCCAACTCGTTCCGCGCTCCGCAGGCGAACACGCAGCCAGCGCAGGTGCCGCGACGTCGCCGCAAGCACCGCCCGCCACCCAGCCACCACCTCGGCACGATCCACGTACCTCCCGCGCTGCGCGTTCACCGCCATCCGCCGCGCCGTCCGCAGCAGGTCCTCATATGTCGCGCGCATCCCGAACCATCCCAATGTCCGCCGCGGCCGTCCGCAACGCATCGCCGAGCGCAAGCCGCCAACTGAGCTCCTCGACCGGAACGTCGATCTCGTGCACCAGCGCTCCTGCCTCGTCGAGCAACGCCGCCGGCTCAGCGTCGAGATCACCCTCGTACGGACCGTACGGCGCGATGTCGAGCAACTCGCACATCCGATACCGACTGAACGCCGTCATCGCCCACCGCCCATCAACCGCGGTAGCCTCCATCGCCTCCACAATCGCCTCCGCCCTGGTCACCAGTTCGACCACTCGACGACGCAGCTCGTCGTTGCTGGACAGGTTGCTGTTCATGCGGGTCCCTTTCCGTTGTAGTCCTGGAATGTGTGATCCAGGACCACCGGACGACACCGGCCGGCGTCACACGAAGTCGGCCGCACTTGCCGAAAGAACTTGAGTCCGTCTGGATCACGCCCACTCAACGGATGCCGCCGACAACTTTCCGGCCGAACGGCCAGACCGACCGCTGGCACACATCTGGCACCCGAGGAACGAAGGCCGTGAATCAACTCAGAATTGACCAGTTCCGGTGGTGCGCGGGGCGAGTTCTTTTGCCATGTTTCGCGGCGCGCCACAGGGCTGCTGGTCATGGGGACGCGAGCCGACGGCTGGTAACTTCCGGTTGTCATCGTCGCATCTAAGTTGACGGCTTTGGGGTGTCTTGTGTGAGTGTTCCGGGCTCTGCCCATCTGGTCCTGGCGCCTGGTGTGGTGCATCTGGACGAGCCGTCGGCGGTGTTCGAGGCGATGTTGTCCGGGTGGGCCAGGCAGCAGATGTCGCGGCTGCTGGCCGATGCCACGATCGAGCCGAGACTGTCGCTGGTACGACGGTTCTGCGAATTCGCCGGGGCGCATCCGTGGGAATGGACGGCCGGTGACGTGGAGGATTTCACGGCCAGTTTGATGTCGGGTGATGACCGGTTGGCGCCGTCGACGATCCGGGGGTATCACCTGACGTTGCGGCTGTTTTGCGACTATCTGCTGGATGGCCGTTACGGCTGGGTCGGGCAGTGCGAGGAGCGGTTCGGGGCGGTTCCGTCGCAGGTTTGCCACGACTACAACACCGCCGTGCACCTGGTCGACTACGAGGGTAAACCCGGGCGCCGGCCGTTCACCTACGACGAATTGCAGACACTGTTCGACTTCCTGGATTCCCGGGTCGAGGTGATCGCCCGATCGGGCCGCAAGGGCGCGTTGGCGGCATTGCGGGACGCGCAGATGGTCAAGACGGCCTACGCGTTCGGGCTGCGGCGGCGCGAGTTGTGCTTCCTCGATGTCGCCGACTTGCGCCCGAACCCGCGGATGCCGCAATGGGGAACCTTCGGCGCGGTGCATGTCCGCTATGCCAAGTCCAGCCGCGGCAGCGCACCCCGACGGCGCACAGTGCTGGCCGTCCCGGAGGTCGACTGGGCCATCGACGGGCTGCGGCAATGGGTCGACCAGGCGCGTCCGCTGCTACGGCCAGGGACCCGGCAGGAGTTGTGGCTGACCGAACGCAACCAGCGCGTTTCGGTCAAGACGATCGACAAACGGTTCGCGTCCCTGCGCGCCCAAGCCGGGCTGCCGAGCGATCTGACGTTGCACTGCCTGCGGCACTCCTACGTGACCCACCTGATCGAGTTCGGCTACCCCGAGCGGTTCGTCACCGAACAGGTCGGCCACTCCTACGCCTCGACCACCGCGATCTACACCTCGGTATCCAACGACTTCAAAACCAACACCCTGCAGGCCGCACTCCAGCGGGTCTACGGCACACACACGACCAACACGCACGACAACGAGAACGACGCCCAGGGCAACGGCCGGGAGGACGACTGACCATGGACACCAAGACGGTGATCCGGTGGAACCTGCGCCAGGTGATGGCCGAGAACGGCATCTTCCAGACCAGCGACCTGGTGGAGCCGCTGCGTCAACGGGGCGTCGAGATCTCCCGGCAGATGGTGCACCGGGTCGTCACCAAGACCCCGCAACGGATCAACGTCGACCTACTCGCGGCGCTGTGTGACATCTTGGACTGCACCCCCAACGACCTACTCGAACTGCGCCACGAACAGGCCCGTTCCGCACCCGCGGCCGGCGAGACCGGTCCCGGCACAGGGCCTGGAATCGGTGACCTGCGCCCGGTCCGCGCACGCGTTCGCCGTCCCGATGAGTGAGCCTTCCTGCTTCGACTGCGGCCGCCCCAGCACCCACACCCGGCTACCGCACGCCTGGATGTGCAAGACCTGCCGCCGGCGGCGCCACTACCATCCCCAACCCTGCCCGGGCTGCGGGACGACCCGCCCGCTGGCCTACCGATTCACCGACCCCACTGCCCGCGCCGACGACAGCGAAGACACCTCAATCGTCTGCGCGTCCTGCGCCAGCGCCGAGTCGGTCTTCGCCTGCCACGAGTGCGGCCGAGAAGACCACCCCTACGGCGCCAACCGCTGCGCCCGCTGCATCCTGCGCGAACGGCTCACCACGCTCCTGACCGACCCCGGCACCGGCCAGATCCATCCCCGGCTAAGGCCGGTATTCGACGAACTGGTCAACTCCGAACGCCCCCAGACCGGGATCTGGTGGCTGCGCAGGCAACCCGCAACCGGCCCACGGCTGCTCGGCCAAATGGCCCGCCGCGAACTCGACATCAGCCACGACACCTTCCGCGCCCTGCCCTGCGACCGCACCCACAACTACCTGCGTGAACTCCTCGCGTCGCTCGGCGTGCTGCCCGCCTACGAGCCCCGGATCGAACGGATCCCGCCCTGGCTCGACCACAAACTCGCACCGCTGCCCGCCGACCACGCCGACCTGGTCCGCCGCTTCGCCCACCGGCACGTGCTGCGCCGACTACGCACCATGGCCCGCCAAGGACAGCTCACCAAGACGGCCACCGACAGCGCCCGCGACCGCATCTCCGCAGCAATCCGCTTCCTCACCTACCTCCACGCACACGACACCACCGCAGCCACCGCCACCCAAGAACAACTCGAGCGCTACCAAACCAGCCACGCCATCAGCCTGGCCTCGGAATACACCTTCATCACCTGGCTGCGGCGCAGCCGGACCAACACCCGGCTGCGCATCCCCTACCTCCCCGCCGCCGCACCGACAGTCAGCATCTCCGACGAGCAGCGCTGGCAGCACGTCGAACGCCTGCTGCACGACCACACCCTGCGCAGCTACACCCGCCTCGGCGGCCTGTTCACCCTGCTGTTCGCCCAACCCCTCTCACGCATCGTCGCCATGCGCACCAGCCAGATCACCACCGCCACCGACAACCACGCCGACAGCCGCGTCGACGTCACCTTCAACACCCTCCCGATCCAGATGCCCACCCCAGTCGACCAGATCATCGAGACCACCTACAGCAGCGAGGCCAAAGCCTCTACGCCTCCCGCGGCAGCCAATGGCTCTTCCCCGGCGGCAAACCAGGACAACACCTCCAGACCGAGAACATCCGCGCCCAACTCGTTGCCATCGGCATCAAGCCCTACGAGTCACGCAAAGCCGCACTTTTCCAGCTCGCCGGCCAGATGCCCGCCCCAGTCCTGGCCGAACTCCTCGGCATCGCCGACACCACCGCCGCCGACTGGGCCAAACTCGCCGCCCGCGACTGGACCGGCTACATCGCCGACCGCGGGCCGGCCCTGAACTCGCCCCAGCCCGAATACGACCCCTCCGCCGACACCGCCCTGCCGACACGGCAGGAATCCGGCTCGGTACACGTCGCCCGTTGACCCGGTTATGGAGCACCCGACGCATCGACTTCTCGACAGATCCGGAGGCCCGCGACAATGCTGAGCATCCATCGGCTGACCGCCGGAGACGGCTACAAATACCTGCTTCGGCACATCGCCTCCGGCGACATCGACGTCCGCATGGCCACCCCGCTGACCGCCTACTACACGGCGTCGGGATACCCACCCGGGCGATGGATCGGCGCCGGCCTCAGCGGCCTCGGCGACAGCCGACTCCGGCCCGGTGACGAGGTGACCGAGGCCCAGATGGCGGCCCTTTTCGGGCGCGCCGAGGACCCGCTCAACGGCCGCCCACTCGGCCGGCCACATCAGCCATCCAAGGGCCCCTCAGGGCGGATAGCAGGCCAGATCCGGGCGCTCGATCCCGCACTCGACGCGGCCGCCAGAGACACCGCGATCAAGCAAATTCGCAGGCTTGAGATGCGCCAGAAGACCAAGCAACCGGTCGCAGGCTTCGACCTCACCTTCTCCCCCGCCAAATCAGTTTCGGCCCTCTGGGCGACCACCGACGTCGGCGTTCAGGAGCAGATTGTCGTCGCCCACCACGAGGCCGTGCACGACGTCCTCTCCCTGATCGAACAGCACGCCGCCTTCACGAGAACCGGCCACGGCGGTGTCGCTCAACTCGACACGCGTGGCCTGATCGCCACTGCCTTCGACCACTGGGACACCCGCAGCGGCGATCCCCAGCTCCATACTCACGTCGTCGTCGCCAACCGCGTCCAGGGCCCCGACGGCTCCTGGCGAACTCTCGATAGTCGCGTTCTCCACCGTTGCATCGTCGCGATGTCGGAGATTTACAACGTCTTCGTCGCCGACAAGCTGACGCAGCGACTCGGCGTGACCTGGGAGCTGCGCGAACGCGGCGCGCAGCGCAATCCGGCGTTCGAGATCGACGCCGTACCCGACTACCTGATCCGCGAGTTCTCCGCCCGAACCGAACAGATCGAGGCCAACCTCGCGGCCCTTCTCGACGAACGCGACGACCAGATTCCCCCACCGACCTGCCGCGAGATGTACGTATTGCGCCAGCAGGCGACCCTGATGAACCGCCCACCCAAACACCTCGCCCGACCGCTCGCCGCGATGATGACCGACTGGCGAACACGCGCCGACCAGGCCATCGGCCGCGACGCCATCGCCGCGATCCAGCACGCCCTCGACCAGGCCGCCCAGCGGCCCCTGACCGCAGCCGACCTCAGCCCGGACACGATCGAGGCCTACGGCGCAGCGACCGTCCTCACCCTGCAGACCAAGCGCGCGACCTGGAACCGCTGGAACCTCCTGGCCGAAGCCGCCCGCCAGACCCGGCTCCTCCGCCTCACCCACGCCGCTGACCGGTTCGCCGTACTCCAAGCCATCGTCGAACGCGCCGAACACCACTCGATCAGCCTCACCACCCCCGACCTCGTCACAGTCCCGGTCACCAGAGCCAGCGGCGAGAGCGTCTTCACGATCCACAACGGCGAGATCTTCACCTCACCCGTCATCCTCGGCGCCGAAGCTATCCTGCTCGACCTGTCCCGAGACTGCGCCGGCCCAACGATCGCCGCGACCGCAATGAGCACAGCAGGCCTGAGCGCAGACAAGGTCCGGGCACTGCACCGCATCGGCACCAGCGGACAGAGAATCGAGGCCCTGATCGGCCCTGCCGGCACCGGCAAGACCAGTCTCCTGTCCGCCCTCACCACCAGCTGGCAAGCCGTCCACGGCGAAGGATCGATCATCGCCCTCGCCCCCTCCTCCGCCGCATCGACCATCCTGTCCGACGCCATCGGCACACCCACCGAGAACATCGCCAAATGGATCTACGAATCCGCCGGCCTCGGCGCCGAACAACGCCGCGACCAGATCCACCACACCGAACACGCCGCCCAACTCGCCCACCGAGCACGCCGCAAACGCCGCCACCAGCGCCTCACCATCCAACTCGCCGCGCTACGCGCCGACCAGGACCGCTGGAGCTTCCGCAAGGACCAACTCGTCATCGTCGACGAAGCTTCCATGGCCAGCACCATGGAGCTCGCCACCCTCGCCCGTGCCGCCAACGCCGCGGGCGCCAAACTCCTCCTAGTCGGCGACGACCACCAACTCTCCGCCGCCGATACCGGCGGTGCCTTCCGCCTCATCGCCCGCGACACCGACGCCGCCGAACTCAGCGACGTCTGGCGCTTTGCCAACCCCTGGGAACGCGATGCCAGTCTCGCGCTGCGTCGCGGCGACCTCGGCGCCATCGACGCGTACGACGACCACCACCGCCTCTCCGCCGGCCCGAGCGATGCCATGGAAGACGCCGCCTACAAGGCCTGGAGTATCGACACCGCCAGTGGCAAGACCAGCCTTCTCATCGCCGCTGACAACGCCACCGTCGCCCGCCTCAACGCCCGCGCCCGCCTCGACCGCATCACCACCGGGCAAGTCGAACCCGACGGCATCGAACTCCACAACGGTAACCACGTCGGCCTCGGCGACCACATCGTCACCCGCGTCAACAACCGCCGCCTCCGCCACAACACCGGCTTCGTCAAGAACGGCGACCACTGGACCGTCATCCACCGCTGGCCCGACGGCTCCCTCACCGTCCAGAACCACTCCGGCGAGACTGTCACCCTTCCCAGCACCTACGTCCAGCAATCCGTCGAACTCGCCTACGCCACCACAGCCCACCGAGCCCAAGGCGCAACTGTCGACACCACCCACCTGATCGTCACGGCCAATCTCACCCGAGCTCTCCTTTATGTCGGCATGACACGCGGCCGCGACGCCAATCACGCCTACGTAGCCACCCGCCAAGCCACCACCGACCTCCACGAACCCCACGTGGAACAGAGCATGCAAGACATCCTCGAGGCTGTTCTCAACGACCCCGGCACCGAGCAATCCGCCCACGAGGTCATGCGCCAAGAGCTAGACAACGCCACGCGCCTCGACCGCCTAATCCCGATCCACGAGCACCTCTGCCAACTCGACGCCCGCACCCGCTACCACCACGCCATCACCACCAGCGGACTCGACCCCACAGACCAAGCCGCCGTGCAAGCCTCTCCGGCGTACGGCGCGCTGCTCGCCGAACTCCGCCGCGCCGAACACCTCCAACTCGACATCCTCCAACTCGTTCGCCGAGCCGTACAGCAATCCCCTCTGCACAACGCGCACGACATCGCCGCAGTCCTCCACAACAGAATCGACCACCTGGTGACCCGTCGAGAACGCCAGCGCCAGCAAGCTCCCTGCCTGATCGCCGGCCTCGTGGCACCCGCGCACCACGTCAGCGATCCGACACTGACCCCACCGCTGCGCGAGCTCGAGTCGCAAATCGCACAGCGCGCCAACTGGCTCGCGGAGCGCGCAATCACAGACTGCCCGCCATGGGCAGAGGCCCTGCTGCAAAGTCTCTCTGGCGCGTCGCAGCCCGTACAACTCGACTACCTACGCGCTATCGCGGCCTATCGCGAGCGCTACCAGATCCGCGAGACCGGCAGCTACGGACTGGGGCCCGCCACAAACAGCGCCGCACAGCATCGCCACCGTTCCCGCCTCCTGCACCACCTACGTGACCGACAGCCGTCGTCCACGCGACCGCCATCGAAAAGTCAGAGCGAGCCGCCTCGTCCTCCCACTCCTGCGGTCCCGGACAGCTAACCCATCCAACGCGGAGATGGTCTGCCCTGTGGCCCAGCTCGCTCGGTAAGGGCTACTCATCTACCTGCTGCACTAGCAGTTCTCGGTCTCACTGGTCGCATAAATGAGGGAGATACTCACAGTAAGATCGCGGTGACAGCTCGCCGTGCACAATGGGTCCAGTCATCACCGGGAGGACGTCAGCAGATTGCGACCAGCAGCGAGCTCACATCGACGAACTCTTGGATGAGAGTCCCCCGAGCCCACAGCCGATCGCAAGCCAGCAGTGCACCTCCAGCGTGGATACGATTCCGGATCCCTGCGTGATCCCCGACTCAGGTGCCTACAAACTAGCGTTGCCCCCTAG
This sequence comes from Kribbella sp. NPDC050820, assembly GCF_040653975.1. NCBI lineage: Bacteria > Bacillati > Actinomycetota > Actinomycetes > Propionibacteriales > Kribbellaceae > Kribbella > Kribbella sp. NPDC050820. The sequence continues at coordinate 260,503 of NZ_JBFAHB010000003.1, read as the reverse complement.
CACAGACTTGCGATTTTAGCAAGTTTCAGCTATAGTTCCGGGCATGCCAGTAGACCCAGGGATACTCGCCGGCCGCATCCGCAGCGCCATTCGAACTTCGGGACTCACTCAACAGTCGCTCGCAAACGCGATCGGACTGGATCCAACCGCGCTATCTAAGGTGCTGAGCGGCAAGCGACGCCTTAGCGGATTGGAGCTTGCGCTCGTCGCCGAGGCTACTGGGACACCCGTCGACGTCCTGCTTGGCAACAAAGACGGCGAGGACACGCGCATCTCAGCCCGCGCTCAGCCCCATTCGAGCCCTGCTGTACAGCAGGCATTGAGCCGCGTCGAGGATCTACTCGAAATTGACCGAATTCTCTGCGATCTCGGCCTAGGCGCAATGCCAAGTCGTTTCCCACTGAGGAAAGTTCGCGGCAGCGCGGTCCATCAGGCTGCCGAGCTCGCTAGCGCCGTTCGTAGCATCGCGGGCGTCGGAGACTCAGACATCGGGGAGCTCGACAACTTTTGTGAGCAGAAGCTTGGCATAGACGTCGCCGTTGAGCCACTTCCCGCAGGGCTCGATGGCCTCAGCGTATCCCGAGGTGATTACCGTCTAGCGCTTGTGAGTAGCGCTATTCCTGCCACGCGTCAACGCTACACACTCGCTCACGAGATTGGTCATATTGCTGCAGGTGATACGGATGGCGATACTGCCGGAATCACCATAGACGAGGATCTTTATGGACGTCGCAGCACAGCCGAGACAAGGGCAAACAGCTTCGCCGCAGCGTTCCTTATGCCCGAGAAGGGCCTGAGGCAACTGCTCGGATCAGGGGGTCCAACCGAAGCAGCGATCGGCGCATTGCTTGCTCAGTACCGTGTCAGCCTCGATGCGCTTGCATACCGCCTGCACAATCTTGGTCTGGTGAACGCGGCCGGTCGAGATCGTGTTCGGAGCATGGCTGCCCGCAAGCTGGTACTTCTCTCCGGGCATGCGGAGGAATATCAACGGCAACTGCAAAGCGTCGGATCTCGCCGTCTACCCACTGGCCTGCTTCAGCGGGCAGTGGAGGCATACACCACGGGCGGCATCAGCGTACGTGTGCTCGCGCGACTTAGCAGCGTTCCCGAGGACGTCCTTCTAAATCAACTGGAACCTCTGCCGCCGATGACCGAGGAGGAGATGGCGGATAAGGATCCGGTTCTGGTTCTATGACGAATCGGATCGGCGAGCGTAAACTCGAGGGGTGAATCCGCGTCGGCGAAGGTCTCGTGCGCAGGTATCCTCAACTGATCAACTGGTGCTGATCGATGCGTGCACTTTTCAGAATTTCGCCGTTGTCGACGCGCTCTGGATACTCGAAGGCCGATTTGGCAGTCGGGCAGGCTGGACTGAGGCGATACGGCACGAGGTCAGCCGTGGAGTCGCTGCTGAGCCCCTGCTCCAGCGGGTCGTCGACCTCGAATCCGGCTGGCTTGGGAGCCCGATCCGCCTCGATCAACCTGGTGATGAAGTAGTTGACCTCATCCGTCGCGGCTTGGGCGGAACGTCTGCCGAGCCGCTCCGCCATCTAGGCGAAGCGGAGGCGATTCGCGCACTTGAGCGAACAGACGTTCGTGACCGGATCTTCATCACCGACGACAGGCCGGCAGCCGACTTCGCTCGTCGTCGCCCAAGCGGACTGCACGTGATGGACACAGCGGACGTCCTGGCGGACGCGCACGCGCTAGGCGAGGTTGGTTGCCCCCAGGCGTACGAGCTGCTCAAGGCAATCTGGAACTATCCGCGCGAGGTCCGGGTTCCCCCACACCACGAGGTCTGCTGATCAGGGCGCCACATGCCCCAGAGCGGGGGCATCGCGGTCTGCTATTGCGCAGTTTGCGATTTTCGCAACCCTTGCGCTAGGATTCTTGCGATTTCAGCATCAGCTGTACGGCTCTTGGCATGCCTGTCCAAGGCCGCATGCCTCCATCAAAGGCGGCAATCGAAGGTGCGGCTGATTGCAACGGCACACGAAGGGGATCACCTGTGACTGGGTTCATCGACGCGCGGGCGACCGAGCGCCAACTGCCGGACGCTGCCACGCCGGGTATCGCGGATGCCAGGCTCCTGCCTGATGACCAGTTCTCAAGCGCGTGGTCGGCCATCGTCCTACCGGCAGACATGAAGGGTCGGCTCTTACGGACAGCGGTTGCTGGAATACACCTACGCGCTGCGGTGCCGTTCGATGCCCTCCCGCTGCACGGCGTCATCTTGCTGACGGGCCGTCCGGGCGTGGGCAAGACCACGGTCGCGCGGGGACTGGCCGACAAGGTGGCCGACACGGTGACCGGTGCAGCCGAGTGGCTCTTCCTCGAGATCGACCCGCACGCGTTGGCCAGTTCCTCGCTGGGACGCAGCCAGCGCAGCGTCGAGCAGCTGTTTGGGACTGTTCTAGACGAGCACGCTGCCGCCGGGCCGACGATCATCCTGATCGACGAGGTGGAGACGATGTTCACCGATAGGAACGCGCTGTCAATGGACAGTAACCCCATCGACGTCCACCGCGCAGTGGATGCAGCGCTTGTCGGCCTAGATCGGTTGGCTCGTCGGCACCCCGACGTACTCGTCATCGCGACGAGCAACTTCCCGCGGGCCATCGATGCCGCCCTGGATTCGCGCGCTGACTCGATCTTCGAGGTGCCGCTGCCTGATCGCGACGCTCGCCGAGCCATTTTGGAGCACACCGCTGCTGCGCTGGCTGCGGCCTTTCCGGGTGGGGCCGAGTTGCTCGAGCCCAGGGTTCTGGACCGCGCCGCCGACCTGGCGGACGGATTGGACGGTCGTCAACTACGGAAGGTGGTGGCCGCTGCTTGTGCACTCCGTCCGAAGAGTAAGGGCGACCCAGATCAAGTCACCGGCGCGGACCTGATCGCCGCGATCACCGAGATTCGAAGGGGGCGGGGATGAGCGTCATCTCGCGAAGGATCGCGTCCGTGCCGGTGCGTACGTCGGTGGAAACGTGGAGCGCGATCACCGCGCTGCTCACGATGGCCAATCACGAGGCGCGCAGGACCCTAGTTGCGATCACCAACATCGCCGCCATGCTGATCAGCGAGGAGTACACCCGCGATACACCGATCATCGTTGTGCCCGCCGTCGGTGACCGGATTCGCGTGTACACCGTGCACGGGACGGCCGCGATCGAAGCCGAACGCGATCCCGCCACCCTAGCCACCTGGCCGCTGGCCACGCCTGGCTGGACGCTGTCCCTACCCGCTGGCATCGACGACATCGACGACGTCCGCACTGCCCTGCAGGCCTACCCCTCCATCGACGCGCGAGACACCACTGCCGGCGTTTCTCTCGAGGCTGCCTCTCAGGCAGATCGCACGCCTGGATTGGTATCGATCAATTACGACGAGATGGAGCGACCGTGAGCACCCGTGTGCGGGTCAACACCCACACCTACGCGGCGACCCACGTCGCCACCAACATGCTCCGCAGCATGAAGCAGATCATCCGCGAGAGCGGCCTTAGTATCACCAGGCTTCAGAACGAGTGGTCGGTGCTGGAGGCCGGTGTCGCGACCTGGCTGGACACCCAGCACCTGAAGGGCCTCGTACTCGAGGTCTACGACCCCCTCAAGGCCCGCGGAGCAGATCTGGTCGGTCGGTTTGACTTCACCATCGACTACGGCTACTACGGCGATGGCGACGGCGATCTGTGGCTCGACCCAGACACAATCTCGTACACGGTGCGAAAGAGCGACTCCTACCCGAGCCGGTGCGAGTACCGGTTCGTTGCCGATACCTCGCCAGGTCACCCAGCCGTCGACGGCTGGTCCACCACCACGCTGCGGTCAACTGCCGGATTTAGCCGGCACTCGGTCGGCACCGCCATCGGCGGCGGCAGCCTCGGTGCCGGCCTGAGCTACTACACCAGGAGCAGCTGATGATCAGCGTCAACGAAGCCTTCTTCAAGTTCCGCGGACGACTGGAGACCACCACTGCCGAGGACGCGTCCGCCAGCTCCCGCCAAAAGAGGCTGCGCCAGCAACTCGACGCAGCGCTAGACATCGACGACGACTTCCTCACCGGCGCATACCGGCGACACACCAAAACCAAACCTCTCCGCGACGTCGACATCATGATCGTCCTTACAGACACCACATACCTAAACAAGCACCCACACGACGTACTGGAAGTAGTCCGCGAAGCGCTCGTTCCGCACTACGGCAAAGACCGCGTGAGCTGCGACCGCCGAGCGGTCCGCGTCGACTTCGGAGTGAACCTCGTTGACGACGTCAGCGACGAGGTCGTGTCCTTCGACGTCGTGCCCGCCTTCACGTCCGGCGACCACTACCTCATTCCTGACGACCTCACAGGCGAATGGATCCACACCAACCCAAAGGTCCACGCGGCCAAAGCAACCGAGGCGAACAAGAACTTCGCGGATCAATGGAAGCCGCTGGTCAAGATGCTCAAGAAATGGAACGAGGGCCAGGCCCATCCAGTGGAACCTTCATTCCTCATCGAGGTGATGGCACTGCAACTCATGGTCGGGCCGTGGACCGGCAACCACGCTCGAGAACTGCGGCAGTTCTTCGCCAGCGCAGCAGATCGGCTCGATCAGCGCTGGCCCGATCCGGCAGGTGTAGGCCCGGACATCTCCGACGTCCTCGACGCCGACGCCACCAAAATGGTGAACGCACGCAGGGCACTGCGTGAAGCCGAGAGTGCCTGTACCGCCGCTATCAACCTGGAACGGGCCGGACGCACCGGCGACGCACTCGCAGCCTGGCGCGCCCTGTTCGGCCCGCTGTTTCCCCTGTCATGACCAACAGGTCCGCCCCTCGACCCGTTCCAGCAGGCGAATCTGCGCGGATAAAGCAGCGACAGAACGAAGAAGAACATCTCCGCCGCCTTCTCGCCTACAGCCGCCACTACCAGATTGCCCACCGGTGGCGGCGCGCTCGAGCTCTCGGAACCGTTGGTCTCGCCTCAGTTGGCCCTATCCTCGCCCTCGCAATCCCAGCCAGCAGTGAAGTCGTGGCAGCAGTAAGTGCCGGCTGGCTGGTCCTCGGCCGTACCCTCCTGACCTGGCTGGAGCAACGCAGCACGTTGGACGCGGTCCGAACCCAGGAACTCTTCGACACCAGCCTCTTCCACCTGCCGTGGAACACCCCCCTCGTCGGCAGGCCACCCGCACCCGAAGATCAGGCGGCCGCGGCGCGTCACATCAAGGACGACACCAAATACCGGGACTGGTACAGCATTGAACTCGGCAACACACCGTGGCCCGCCGATGTCCTCCTGTGTCAGCGGCAAAGCATGGTTTGGAGCCGCCGGGATCACCACGCGTACGGCACTACCGTCCTGATCACCGGAACCTCCTGGTTCCTCGTCGGCCTTGCCGTCGCTCTCGTCGGAAACCTCACCCTGGCCGACTACCTGATCAAGATCTTCCTGCCCAGCGCGCCCGCATTCCTCGACACCCTCGATATCGCACGGCAGCACTGGACCCACAGCGCCGCCAGGCGGCAGATCGAGGAAAGGATCCACGACCTGTGGCAGGCGTACCTCCATCGGTCGTCAAGCCTCAGAGCGGCAGATTGTCGCGAAGTCCAAGACTCGGCATATCTCCTCCGTCGGGACGGACCACGCGTGCCCAACCTCTTCTATAGGCTCCGACGATCAACATCAGAAGCCACCACAAAGTCTGGAACGGCAGCGATCCGCAACACCAGCCCGTAGATTCCGAGCACTGAGAAGTCAAGACCTACTCTCGGTGCTGCCCGCTTGCGCCGGGAGGGGCGAAGGTGCTTCGGCTAGCTGCGTTTCTGCTATCGCTGGTCAGATTGAAGTGCGTGCTGGACACCGCTGCGTGCCGCGGTCGCGTCGGTCAAGATTCAGGGCGGTGGTTGGTTCGGGTGCAGCCGAGGAGGGAGGTCCAGTCGCGGAGGCGGCGCAGCGCGAGGGTTAGATCGCGGTGGAAAGCGAGAGGGTCGGTGGGCGCAGCGTCATCTTGGTAGCAGGCTTCCCAAAAGGTACGAAGAGCGGAGAGTTCCTCAAGAACGGCGCCGTGTTCGGGCCAGCAGGGTGGGATGACCTTGTGGTCGAGGCTGTAGCGGTTCGTTGCCCAGTCCACCCATTCGGTCAGGCGCTCTAGTTCCTGCTGCGTGCTGGTCGGGTCGAGGTCGCGCCAGCAGACGACGAAGGGGTCGCTTCCGCCGGCAAGGCTGAATGCTCTGGCGAGCTCGTCGTTGGGTTCCATCAGCGCACCGATGCTTGGTTGATGCTGTGGCGGATCTGGTCTGCGTCTCGGCGGTCGGTCCAGGGCGTCATGTTCAGCAGGATTGGTGGGGCGGTGCGAGCCAGGAGGATTCCGGTGCCGAAGGGCAGCGTCCGAATGACGTCGGGTGGGAGGATGGGGATCCGGCGGGTGCTGGTGGAGATGGTGCGGGCTCCGTCGGCGCCGCGGCTCCAGTTGCGGACTTCTTCGTCGCGTTCGCCGCAGACGGCGGCGAGGTCTTGGAGGTCGCGCGGTTGGGCGGAGCCGCCGAGGATGAGGCGCAGCGTGGCGGCGTCCCACATCGCGGCGGCGGCTTGTTCGCCCCAGCGTTCGCGGGCTTGGGCCAGGGATTGGATGACGACAAGGGTGGAGATGCCGGAGCCACCACCGTCGGCCATCAGGGATGGCAGCGACGGTACGGCGCAGAGGTTGGCGATCTCGTCGAGCACTAAGGCTAGGGGTGGTTCGAGGCGGCCGCCGGGGTTGTGGGCGGCGAGTTGGCGGGCTGTCTCGGTGATGTCTTCCAGCAGTGCGGCGATGAACGCTGAGGTGGCGCTCGCGCCGGCGCCGGTGCCGAGCAGGTAGATGGTGCCGCGTTGTTTGATGAAGGTGGCGGGGTCGAGGCCTTCGCCTCGTGGTGGGTCGAAGGAGCGGCGGACGGCGGGGTCGGCGAGGGCGGACAGGGCCGAGCGGACGCCGGCCCAGATGGCGTCGCGGGTGCGGCCGTCCATGCGGACGATGCCGTCGAGGGTGTCCCCCCAGCCTTCGGCGGCTTGCTCGGAGCGGTTGAGGATGGTGACGGCTTCGATGGCGGAGGCTGGTTCGAGGCCCCAGCGGTAGAGCTGGTCGATGCCGGTGTCGTCGATTGCCGCGGCATGCAGGAGGCCGCGCAGTGCCATCTCGGTTTGGCCGTGCCAGAAGGCGCCGTCGGTGACGCCGCCTTTGGTGAAGCCGGCGCCGGCGGCCAGGCCGCTGGCGCGGACCATCGCGGTGGTGGGGTTCTCGCAGCCGCGCACCGGTGACCAGCGAATGCCCTCGACGCGGCCCAGGCCTTGGGGGTCGAAGATCGCGACCGGGCCGATGGCGCGGCGTGACTCGAGGGTGGCGGCGAGGTTGTCGGGGCGGGTGGAGGTGGTGACGACGGCGCCGGGGGCGTCGATGATCGCGCTGATGATCTGGTGCAGGCCTTTGCCGGACCGGGGTGGGCCGACGGCGATCATCGAGTCCTCGACCGACGCCCAGCATTCGCGGCCCCGGGAGCGACCCAGCAGGACCCCGGCCTCGCCCGGCGACCTGGTCGGTGCTTGCGGCCGGGCCGAGCGTCCTCGCCGGACGACCTGCCGACGGCCGACGGCTGCCTCGACGTCGGCCCTGGACGCGAGACCGGCGCGAGTGGCGAGCGCCTTCGCCCGGTTGGCAGAGCCGGCTCGCCGTCCAAGCCAGAACCGGCCGACGAGGTAGGCGCCGGCGAGCGGGGTGCCGACCAGTAGCGTGAGGACGCTCCAGTACGCCGCCGGGGCGAGTTCGGCTGGGGTGAGTCCGAACGCGGCCGCCGGGTCGCCCGGGTGCACCACGACCCGCAAGGCGTCGATCCAGTGCGAGGTTACCCAGTGGCCGGTGGTGAGGAGGCTGGCGAGGCCGCCGGCCAGGTAGAGCACTCCTCCGCAGGCGAGCAGCACTCCGCCCGCGATGAGGAGCAGGTCGGTGGTGTCGCGGGGTGGGTGTGGGTTCATGGCGGTCTACATCCGGGCGTCGGTGTCGAAGAGTTCGACTTCGCGGGCGTGGCGGACGAGTTGGACCACAAAGGATCGGTTGGGCAGCCGCCACAGCGCGCGGCCTTTGGGGAGTTTGGCGATGGTGGCGATCTCGACGTCGGTGAGGCCCAGCAGGCTGGCGGTGCGTTCGAGTTGGTCGGGTTCTTGGCGGAGCATGATTCTGGTGGAGCAGTCGGCCAGCAGGCCCTCGGCGAGTGCGCGGGCTTCGGAGCCGAGGTCGCCGACGGCGGCCAGGTCGGACAGGCGGTGGACGATCAGGATGTTGGAAACACCCAAGGCGCGGGACAGCTTCCATTGCTCTTGCATCCGGCGCAGCAGCGCGGAGTCTCGCATCACCCGCCAGCCTTCGTCGTACACGATGTAGCGGTTACCGCCGACGGGGTCGGCGACCGCGGCCTCGAGCCAGGATGACGCGCAGGCCAGGGTGAGGCGCAGCGCCTGGTCGTTGCCGCCGGCTCCGAGCCAGGACGAGTCCAGGGTCACGATTGGCAGGGACGGGTCGAACTCGGTGGTTGATGGGCCGTCGAACATCCCTGACAGGTCGCCGTGGACGAGGCGCCGGATCGCGTGCGCGACCTCACGCCCGTCGGTGGTCAGGCCCGTGGTCTTCAGCCCAGCGTTCTCGGCGCGCGCCGTGTCGGGCGTGAAGAGTGCCACGACAACGTCGGGAATCGTGGGCGCTTGGACCTGCTGGGAGACGGTCTCGAGAGCCAGGTCCAGCGCTGTGTGCTCGACGGCGGCCAGTGGGCGGCCGAGGGTGGATTCGGCGAGGGTGCCAAGCAGGGCGCGGCGGCGTGACCACACGATCCGGTCCCACTCGTCGGCGTCGACCACGCTGGGTCGGCGGCCGGCGTCGAGTGGGTTGAGGCGGGTCGGCAGTCCCGGCCCGAGTTTGATCGCTGCCCCTCCCATGGCGTTCGCGACCGGTGTCCACTCGCCTTTCGGGTCGCACGGGACGTAGGCCTTGTGGCCGAGGGCTATGGAGCGGCTGATGAGTGCTTTCGCGGTGGATGACTTGCCGCTGCCGATGACACCGGCGAGCAGCACGTTCGGGTTCGTGATGACCCTGGCCTGATACAGCACCCAGGGGTCGTAGACGAACGACCCGCCGCTGAACACGTCGGCTCCGATGTAGGTGCCGTCGGCACCGAGTCCTCCTTCGGCCAGAAACGGATATGCGACCCGCAGCACTCTGGTGGTCGCTCGATGTCTGTCGACCATCAGACGTAGGCGCCGGCCACCGCCTGGTCCGTCCGGCGGTCCCTCCACCGCGCTGGCCCGTGGCACGACTTGCTCCGCGTGTGCGGACTTGCGGTTGGCGCGCCGGGTTGCCCGGTCGGCGCCAGCAGGCTCGTAGTAGGCAGACTGTTTCGTCATCAGAGTCCGATCCCGAACGGGAGCGCCGCGGCCAGGAAGCCCTCGACCTGCTGGCCGACCAGGCGGCGCAGGTCGAGGAGGGCCTGGGTGGCGGCGATCTCGATCTCCATGCAGGCGTCGTCGAGGGCTTCTGCGGTGTCGGCCGAGACGACGAGCAGGCCGAGCCATCGGACGTCGCCGTGTCCTGCCGCGAGGTCGCGTTCGCGTTGGGCGACGTCGGCGTCGAGTTGCCGGTCGTCCTCGGTCTCGAGTTGTCCGATCTTGGAGCGGGTGGCTCGGTCGGTGACGCGTTCCACCTGGTGCCGGCGGGCGTCGCGCAGGGCCTTGGCCATCGGGATCGGCTGCAGTACCAGGGTGAAGGTGCGGCGGATCCCTGGCTTGAGCAGCAAGGGACTGAGGAACGACGGCGTGGTCCGGACGCGCGGCCATTCGGTGACGACATACACGCGGTGCAGCGACGAGTCGGTCCGAAGGTGATCCCAGGCGCCGTCGACTCCGAGCGGGCCGGCGTCGGCGGCGTCCAGGTGGTCTGGGCTGGGGATGGTGCGGGTTGCGGCGGGGTCGAAGGCGACACGGAGACTCATGGCGAGGTCGCCGGCGCTCAGCCAGCAGCCGACCACGCCGGCCGCGGCGAGCGCGGATTGGAAGGCGCGTGCCTCCGATTCGAGCACCGCGGTGGCGCCGGTGAGTCCTCCGCCGTGCTTGCGGACCTCGCGTGAGACCGCGTCGAGGTCGACCGCGAAGCTGAACAGGGTCTCGTGTTTGGCTGCGGCCGGGGCTGCCTGCTCCAGTAGGTCCGTGTAGATCGCGCCGGCCGGGGTGCTTGGGTCGACGTGTCGTTTCCTGGCCCACTCGGTCAGTTCGTCGCCGGGGTCGGGCAGGGTGCGTTCGAGGATCTGGGCGCGCGCGATCCGGTGGCCCTGGCACAGTCCGGCGATCAGGCGCCCGTACGCGGTGACGCGTCGGTCCTGTTCGTCGGAGTTCTGCAGCAGGTGCGCGGGGCCCTCGATCTTCGCGACCGCGATCAGCCGGCGGCGGCGCGGGTCGTGCACCACACCAATCCCGGAGCCGCTGGTCAGGATCCGCAGCGCTCCGCCCTCGCCAGGCAGCTGCAGGTGACCGTGCCGTCGCGGCTGCATCACGTGCGCCCGGAAGGCGTGCTGTCCGCGCATGGAACGCAGTACGTGGAGGCCGCGGAGGATCAGCCAGCGATACACCGGCAGATCCTCGACCCGGGCGAACGCGACCACAGCGCACATCCCCGCCGCCGTCAGTCCGCCGAGCTTGCCGACAGCGGACAGCTGGCTGACCACCGAGAGCGTCGCAGCCACCACGGAGATCAACAGGAGTGTGACCTGGACCGGTCGAAGCCCGAGCAGGACGGCGTTTCGCTCCGGACGTGGGAATCGGGTCGACAGGGTGTTGGGACTCGTCATCGGCCTTCGCCACCCTGGTTGTCGCCGTCCGACTGCTGGCCAGGGCCGGCTGAGCCGTCGACGGACACCTGACTTGTCGCTACCGCGGTTGCCGTCGAGGCTTCGCCGCCGGCGACCGTGCCGGGCGCTGATGCCGCGGTGGCTCCTCCAGTCACTCTGCTCGGTTCGTCGCCACCTGACGACGACCAGCCGGTGGCGGCCGCTGCATCAGCCGAGCGATCATCGACCGGGTCGCTGTCCTTGCCGACCACATCGTCTGGGTCGTCGCCTCCGATGGAGCCGCCGAACTGGTCGGCGCGCCACTGCTGCGCCTGGTCGAGCCGTTCCCGCAAGGCGTTCGTGCCCGCGGTGCCTTGCTGCAGCGCATGGGCGGCGGCATGTCCCTGGTCGCCGGCCCAGTGGATGAACGAGAACGTCGCCAAAGGAGCGAACGCCGCCATCGCGACCAGCAGGATCCCGGTCAGGAACGTCCCGATCGACGCCTCGCCGTCGGTGTCGGTGTTGCCGGTTGCCGACAGGCCGACGGCGAACACGACGGCCATCGCGATCTTGGAGAACAGCAGCGCGCCGACGACCTCGATCCACCGGCGCAGCCAGTGCCGGGTGGCCGACCAGGTCCAGCTCGCCATCGCGATCGGTGCGAACACCACGAAGGCGACGATCGCGACCTCGCGGATCAGCATCACGAAGTACAGCGAGATGGTCGCCAGCAGACCCAGCAACACGGCGGTCAGGATGAACCCACCAAGGGTTGCCGCGGTCGGCAGTGCGCTGAGGTCGACCATCCGCTTCAGGCCGGCTTCGGTCGCCTGATTGCCCAGGATCGCGACGCAGATCCCGTCCACCACCTGGCCGACAGACGCCACGACCGCGACGGCGAGCGGGACACCGGCCGTGCCCAGCAGCGCACCCAAGAGCGCGTGACCGAGCCGTCCCGGCTCTCGCCGGATGACGGCGGACACGCACTGCAGCACGAAGACACCGACGAGCAGTGGCAGCGAGATCGCTGTCATGAGCCCGAGGTTGTCGCGCCACCACTGCTGGTCGAAGCGTGGCGCCGTACTGAGGCTGAAGGCCTGGAAGGTGTAGGACACGGTGGTGGTCAGGCCTTTGGCCATCCAGGTCAGGAACGAGTTCCACCAGGAGTCGGTGACGGCGTCAGCGCCGCCGGAGGCAAGGCAGCTGATCGGGGTGAGCAGGCACTCGGACCAAGACACGCGCATGTCTCCCGGTTCAGTTGAGGTTGATGCTGCTGAAGAAGCGGATCAGCCCGTTGGCCGAACCGATGAGGATCGCGGCGCCAGCCGCGACCAGGCAGCCGGTCTTCCCCTTGCCGGCGTAGTGGGCGTTGCTGTTGAAACTGCCCATCGCCCAGGCGACGGCCGAGATGACGAACGCGGCCACACAGATGACCAGGCTGAACGTCAACAGCGCACCAACCAACTGCCTTAGAGCCGGCAGCCCGGGCAGGCCGTGGGAGTTCGGGCTGATCCCTGGGTCCTGCAGAACGATCAGGTGCTGGATGAACCTGCTGCGGTTGAACACGTGGAAGTCCTTCAGTTGGTCGAGTAGATCGGAGGGGCCCAGCCGAGGTAGGTCGCGCCCCACTTGGACTCGATGAGTCCGACGTCGACGAGGTACACCCCACCCTCGCCCGGGACCCGGTCGTTGATGTCGTTGGAAACGACACGGCCATTGCCGACGTACACCGCGACGTGGCCGTACGGTCCCCCGGTCTCCCAGAAGACCAGCGCACCGACCGGCGGCCGCCGATCGCCGCGGTGTGCGTTGCCGGTAGCCACCATGTGCCGCCACTGCTCGGCGGCCGAGAAATAGCCCGACCGCGGCCGTCCCCAGATGTTCGCCGCGAGCCGGGCGCACAGTTGGTAGTAGCCGTGTCCGCCGACCAGCCGCAGTGCCCGGGCGACCGCCTCGTCGGCGCCGGCCAGCTCGCCAGCAACAGTGCCGGTGTTGATGCCCGTTTGGGCGTCAGGGTCGGTCGGTGGCTGGCAGTCGGCCGGCAGCGGCTCTGTAGGGGTGGCGACGCAGGTGTCGGCGCCGCTCGCTGCGATGGCGAGCGGAGCGACCATGCCGAGGCCGCTGACCAGCAGGCAGCCGGCCAGCGTCAGCTTGACGATCACGGCAGGACTTGCGCGGTCGCGGACCAGAACTTGCAGGTCGGCGTACACACCACCGCCACACTCGCCTGCCGATCCACGACCAGCGTCTCGGTGTCCAGGACGGTCGTCTGCGTTCCCTTGATGACGAAGCCGCGCCAGCCCGGCTTGGCGTTCCGCTCGAGCTCCTTGAGGCGCGGCGTGGTCTCGGCGGTGATGTCCGCGACGGTGCCGCGGGCCTTGCGCAACTCGAGATGCTTCCACTCCGACCAGGTCGGCAGCAGGCTCGTCGCGACCCGGGGAGCGGCGCCGGACGGGTCGGCGAACACGCTGACCGCGTTCTCCCAATCGACCTGGCTGTGGCGGGTGGTGTCGTAGGTCCAGATCGCCCGGGCATAGGCGATCGCGAACTCGTGCGGATCCGTCGTCGTCGGCCGCTTCCACTCCTCCAGCCGCGCCGGGCCCTGCCCGGACTCGCCTGGCACCACCGTGCGGCCTGGGTCCGGCGTAGCCGATCCGTCCTCCGGGGAGTCTTGCCAACGCAGGGCCAGGGCAAGGATCAGCGCGACGGCTCCCAGGCCGATCACGACAGGGATCACGATCTTCGATCGGGACGACTGCTTCACTTGGTTTCCTCTCTTCGGGATCTCGGTACGGCGCAGCCACGCGAACACGGCAGCGGCGATCGGCGCCGGGACGATCCGCAGCGCGGTGAGCACGCGCAGCTCGAACCTGAGCTGCGCGCGGTAGTACCGGATGAGCCAGTGGTGACGGGGTACTTCGTGGTGGTTGTGCGTCATGCCGGGCCTCAACGGTTGAGGCCGGGAGACTTTTCGTCAGGCCGCTGTGAGAAGCCCTGATCCGGCCCGTCGGCGGTGGCCGAGACGGACCGGTCCGCCGAAAAACCGCCGGTCACGGCCGGCCGCGGCCCGGATCCAGCGCCGTACGGCCGGGTCGGCGAACACCTGACCGGGTGCCTCGCCGACGGCGAGGCGTGCCAACGCGGACGCCTTCTCCGCGCCACCCCGCAGCAGCCACGCCAGCCCCTCCGCCTGCGCCCCCGTGGCGCCCGCGCGCCGGAGCCGAGCGATCATCACCGAGCGATAGAACGGCGGACCATCCGCGGCCACATGGATCAACCGGCGCACCACCGCCGCCGGCATTCCTTCGTGCTCAAGCTCGGACGCGATCCGCTCCAGATGCGGACCCAGGGACGACCGGTGGATCGCCTCGGGCTCAGGCGGCTGCTGCGTCAGCGGGTGCCGGCGGCGGCGAATGACCTCGGCACGTACCGCGTCTTGCAGCCGCCAGCGGATCAGGTTGGCCAGGTACCCCCACGACACCCCGGCCGCCGGCGGGTTGTCCGCGAGCTCCAGGCACCGCTCCCACGCGATCACCCGGGCGAGCTGGGCCGCCTCATCGTGGCCCAGCGCCATCCTCAACCGGCTCGACAACGGCACCACGATCCGCGCCTCGATCCCGGCAGCGAGGCGCCGCGATGGCTCCGGCGCCCAGCCCGAACGAGCCGCGTCGGCGATGAGGTCCTCCAGCTCAATATCCATCGAGTGACTCCGTCTCCAGGGGAAAGGAGGCGCCGGGTTGTAGGCCCCTCGTCGTACTGCGGTGCCACCAATCTGCTGTCCGTTGCCCCAGACAAGAACCTGGATTCCGGAATCAAGGAGTCCTGGAGGTCTCCGGCGGATCAGCCCCAGCCTCCAAGCTCCTGACCCTGCGGCCCATTCGCCGCCGCGTCGCGAGCTGCTCTCTGCGCAGCCCCACGGCCGCGACGACCTCGCGCGACACGATGTGCTCCTCCAGGCCGACCTTTCGCGACAGCCGAGTGATCTCCCCGGCTACCAGACCAGGCGGCATCCGGGCCACCAGCGGCGCCACCGCCCGTACAGCATTGACCTGTCCGCTGACGTGATCGAGCACCCGTGCCCACCGCGCCAACTCCACGTCGATCGCGAACTGAGCCAACGGCCGGGTCCGGCTCAAGACCCCGCGCAGCCGGCCGCGATCCGCGGCGAACAATGACGACGGATCATGGTCGCTCGGAAGCTCAGCGACCATCACCACCCCGAACGCACTCGACAGCGCGTCGAGGCTTCGCGCTGCGCCAAGCCGCCCGGCCGGGTTGCCGTCGAACGCCACGATCACCGTGTCCACCTTCGACGCCCGCCGAAGCATCATGGCCTGCTCACGACTGACCGTCGTACCACAGGGCGAGATCCCGGCCCAGCGCGCGCCTAGCTGGCTCACCGCGAGGGCGTCCATCGTGCCCTCGCCGAGAACCGGTAAAGCGCCGTCGCTGAGTCGCCGCAACTGAGCGTTGACTCCCAGCAACGCGTTCGCCTTGGTGTAGATCGAGGTACTCGGTGAATTCAGATATCTCACCGGACCACGACGACCACGACCGATGAACCCGACCGGATTCCGATCTCGGTCCTCGGCGACGAACATGATCCGCCCACGAAACCGGTCAATCAGATACCCAGACCGCGTCGCGGTCGCCAGCCCCGCCGCCAAGAGCACCTCGTCGGCGAAGCCTTCCCGACGCAGATGGTCGACCAAGCCCGTCCAGCTATCGGGCGCATACCCCAGCCACCAACCGGACTCACCAGCCAGGATCTCTTCGCCGATCCCACGCTCGCGTAGGTGCCGAACTGCCCAACCATCCGGCCTGTCTCGCAACTGATGCCAGTAAAACCTCGCCGTGGCCTCAGTGGCGCGAAGCAACTCGCTACGGCTGGCCACCGCGCATCACAACCCCGGCCCGCGATCGGGAGGATCCGGATCAACGCGTGGTACCGCAGCCACGCTTCTCCCGCTCGCGCGGTAAAGCATCAACGGCAGCGGCTTCGACAACGCATCACGCAGCCGCTCCGGCCCCGACTCACACAACGCCAGGGTCGCCGGCGAGTGCTCAGCCGGCATCCCCACCGCACGGACCCGGTCGAAGAAGAACGCAAGATCTAGCAGATACCCCGCGGCCTGGTTCCGCTGCGCCTGATCCCCGCTCAAAGCGACGATCACGTTGTCGGTCGCGCTGAACCGACGCAGCATTCTCGCTTGTGCCGTCGACAGCCCAGCGCCACACACCGGGATCCCAATCCACCGACCATCCGTCTGCCGACTCACCTTCGACACCGCGAAGGCATCCACAGGATCATCGACCACCACAGGCGTCGCACCTTGGCCCAGCAGGTCCAGTTGTTCCTCGACCCCGACGAGCACATTCGACGGCCGATGTACAGCAGTCACCGGACTCACCGACCGAGCCTGCCCATCCGGACCGATCCCAACAAACCCCACCGGTAGGAGCCGACCATCCCGAGCCACCAGCATCAACCGATCCCGATGCTGATCAACCGCCTCCCCATCGTCCGTCCAACGCACCAAGCCCGCACGCACCAAGGTCCCGAAACCGAACCCCTCACCCCGCAAGTGGTCAACCAGACTCGTCCAGGTATCCGGCGCATACCCCACCTTCCACACCGAGTCAGTCGCCGCCACCTCCTCAACACCCCAAGACTTCAAATACTCCACCGGCCAACTACTCGTTGCCCGAAGCAACTCCCGCCGATAGAACCGCGCAGCGGCAGCATTCGCCTCCAACAACCGGCGCCGCTCCTCCAGGGACAGCACAAATTCATTCACTTGGACCTCCACCAGCCCGACAGTTCAGGCCTCGAAGATCGCCGCACCCCCACTCAGACAGAACCCTGATCACGACTTCCAGGACACCGTTGAGTCGGGACGGACCGCGATGGAGTGTGTCAGAGCAGGCCAGGATCTTGTTTCCCATCAGGTGCCTCGAGCAGAGAGTCGTCGATCGGATCTCCCGACTTGAACGCTCGGCGCCGATGGTGCGTCGGATGAGTAGTCGCTGCGTGATGCCTGTCGTCCCAAAGCCCCGCTGACCGGGCCAATTGCGCACCTGCAGCGTCGATCGCTTCCTCGAGCAGACAGATCAACCTCGCGATGGACCACGCCTGCTCGCTTCGGCGCTGCGGGGCAGAACCCGGCTCGACTACACGTTCACCAACGACACGTCTCGCTGCATCCATAACGCCGAAGATCGCCTTGCCGTATCCTTCGCAGAACCCGGATGGGAAGATCCAGGACGCCGGCTCGCTAAGCCAAGGCTCGCTCACGCCCACGGGGAAGTCCGAGCTCCTCAGTCAACCTGATCTTCCCCGCGTAGCCGCCCAATTGCTCGGGTTGAGTACCGCGACTCCTATGTCACGAAGCGGATGCGACACGCTCAGAGGAAGTGGTGCCATCCGAGCGTGGGCTCGTCGAGTTGGCAGATCGACAGATCGAGCCCGATGCCCGCCCGCACTCGAGCTCGGTCAAGGTTCCATTCGCACGCCGACTAAGGTCCACTCCCGCTCCTCGGCCTGGTGCACGGTCATGGCGACACGACGCTCGTCTGGCTTCTTTCGAGCCGCAATCGCGGGAAGGGTCTGGTGCTGGGTGGGCTCGGCGCCCCCCAGCCGACGACGTGCACGCCCGTCAAGATGACCGCGACACGCCTCGAAGAAGTGGCTTGTCGCCGTCTGCGACACGTGCGCGGCGTCTGGCGCTCTCATGAGAACGCTCGGCGGTGTCCGCGAGGCCTTGAGGAATTCAGCCATGATGACGCCCGAACGACGTGCCCACCTCGCTCGCCGATTCGAGTACTGGTTCCAGCGGGACAAGGAGTTGCGCGAGACAACCCGACTGCCAACTGCCGTCTGGGGTACGAATGACCTGTCGCTGCCCGGGCTCGCTCGACTAAGTTGTCCTGATCAGACAGCTACTCGTTGCCACCACCTCGGACGCCACGGTCCGGGTCATCGCAATTGTCACGATTCTGGACGCGTCACTGCCTCGTGGGGGCACACGCGATGCCCGGGATCATCGGTCGCAGCAGCGAACGTTTGAGTGCTCACGGCGCAAGCTGTGCGCGGATCAACGCCCTGAACGAGGCGCAGCGGGCGCTGGTGAGCAAGCCGACCTGATCGGGGCCGGATCCGCGGCCGCGCAGTACGGCGTACCCGTCGCGCGACCGGCGGTCCTGTGTGGGCGGGGCAGACGTACCGGGTGAACGAGAAGGGCCAGGAGTACTTCACGGCCCCGATCAGCGGCTCCATCAGCCCGGCCGGCGACCCGAACCGGTACATCCGGTCAACGTCCGGCGGCCCCGGTGGTGGCGCGATCTCGGCCGGGAGCGTGGTCGAGGTCCATCAGCACATCACGATGAACGGTATAGATCCCGCCCACGCGGACCTGATCGCGTCCCGCGTCATGGCCAAAGCCGAGCTGGCAGCGAGGAGCTACTGATGGACGATCTTGAGGCGTTCGCGACGGGCTACGCAGCCAGCCTGCGGGTCACAAGGGACAACGGGTCGCCACTCGAGTCGGCGACAGCACAACTGAACATCTTCGCGCTCGCCGACGCGCCAGGCCTCCTGCAGTGGGCAGCCGTCGAGCTCGGGGCCATGATCGCGGACGGACCAGAAGCCGCCGGATTCTCGGCGGAACAGACGCGAACCGGCGTAGCCTACCAACAACTCGCCCGCCCCGCGATACCGGCAGATCCGGAACGTCTGGCGACCTTCGACACCCTCCAGGATCTCCGTGACGCTGCCGTCGCGGCCGGCTTGCCGCTCACCGCATGGATCGAGGACCCCACTCCCCTGCCTGGCACCGAGTCTGGGCGGTGCTCCGACTCGTCGTACCTCGTCCGCTTCGAGAGTGTGGGCGCGCAACTGGAGGTCGTCGAGCGAGTCCGTGCGGTTCTTCCGGAGCTGCGCTCCAGCGACGGCGAGCCGTGGCCCGTACTCGTCGGTCCCAACTGGATGATCTTCGCGCGAGAGGCAGAGAACCTCGGTCAAGTCCCTGGAAGTGGTGTAGTGCTGCGTGATCCTGGGTTGGGGTTAGGCGGTGAGTGCGGGTAGGGCGTCGGTTTCGATCTCGGTTTGGGTGTTGTTGATGGTGGTTAGGCGTGAGCGGGCGAGGACGTCGAGTCCGAGGTAGCGGCGGCCTTCGGCCCATTCGTCGGTTTGTTCGGCCAGGACTGCGCCGACGAGGCGGACGATGGCGTCGCGGTTGGGGAAGATCCCGACCGCGTCGGTGCGGCGCCGGATCTCCTTGTTCAACCGTTCGGCGGGGTTATTCGACCAGATCTGAGTCCACACGTCCTTGGGGAACGTCGTGAACGCCAGGACGTCTTCACGGGCCGCGGCGAGGTGGTCGGCGACGGCCGGGAGTTTCTCGCCGACGTAGTCGAGCAGCCGGTCGAACTGCGAGGCCACGGCGGCGGCGTCGGGCTGGTCGTAGACCGAGTGCAGCATCGCTTTCACCGCCGGCCACATGCTCTTGGGGCAGATCGACATCAGGTTCGCGGCGTAATGGGTGCGGCAGCGCTGCCACGTGGCGCCGGGAAGGTTCGCGGCGATCGCCTCCCGCAGGCCGGCGTGCGCGTCGGAGGTGACCAGGCGCACTCCGGCGAGGCCGCGGGCGACGAGGTCGGCGAAGAACTCGTTCCAGGCCGCCCCGGTTTCGCTGGTGGCCACGCGCAGGCCGAGGACCTCGCGGTGACCGTCACCGTTGACGCCGGTCGCGAGCAGGACAACGGCGTTGACCACGCGGCCCCCTTCGCGGACCTTCATCGTCAACGCGTCCGCGGCCACGAACGTGAACGGCCCAGCAGCCTCCAGCGGCCGGTGACGGAAGTCCTCCACGACCGCGTCCAGATCGGCCGCCATCCGGGAAACCTGCGACTTCGACAGCGAGTCGATGCCAAGAGTCTTCACCAGCTTGTCCATCCGCCGCGTGGACACGCCGGCGAGATAGCAGTCGGCCACGACGGTGATCAGGGCCGACTCGGCGCGCTTGCGACGCTCCAGCAGCCACTCGGGGAAGTAGGTGCCCTTCCTGAGCTTCGGGATCGCGACGTCGACGGTCCCGACGCGGGTGTCGAGATCGCGGTGACGGTAGCCGTTGCGCTGCGTCGTACGGCCCGGAGACGGGCGTCCCCACTCCGCACCGACCACAGCATCGGCATCGGCGGACAGCAGGGCGTTGATGATCGACTGCAGCAGCGAACGCATCAGATCAGGGCTCGCCTCGGCGAGCGCTTCGCCAAGCAGGCCGGCAGGGTCGACAATGTGTGGTGCGGTCATCGTGATGGTCCTCGAGGATTCTGTGGAAGGTTGACTCGAAGGATCACGCGGTGACCGCTTCCTCGTCCACGACGAGCTCGGCGACCGCGCTACACCACTATCGGGGACTCAACTAGAACCTCTCCGAGCGCCTCCACGGCGACGTCATCTGACCTGTGGATGAGTGGCCTCACCGCCGGCGGATTCCGGGCAAGCTAGAGCCGTCGTCAGCGCAGGTTCTTCGCGATCGCGCGTGCGAGTTCCTCGTGGCGGACGCGGCCATTCCATTCCCTCACAGGCCAAGGGATAGCAAGGCTGTCACCGATCTTGAGCTGCAGCTGCCACCTAGTCAGCCACTCGGTTTCCCCGGACTCTCCCTCGTGACCGATGAGTCGGCACCCAGCGACTTCCGACAAAGGGATCAGGTCACCGAAGACGGTCGCCTTTCCCTTCACCGTCCATGCCGGTGCACCCCAGAACCAGTCTCGACCCGGCCTCGACGCCCTAACTCCGATCACGGACCCGTTGACGAGCGCCAGGCACTCCCACGTCACCCGCTCGTCAGGCGACTTGGGTTCTCCCTCCTGGGTGTACGACGCGACGGCTTGGGTGACGTCTGCGTCGTCTATCAGGGCAGCAAGGCACTGCATGACTTCGAGCGGCGGCTTCATACCGTTGGCGGTGAAGTGCTCGCCAAGCTTGGCGAGCGCCTCGGGGGTTGATTCCATCGGGACTCCTCGGTAGGGCAGTTGCAGATCACCAGGATGCCCGTCGAGCGCTGGGATGCAGGTTGGGACTCGCGATGGAGCATCACCAAAACACGGCGTTGCCTGAGGGTGCTGCTCGCCTGGAGGTCCTAGTGTTTGAGTGAGTGAAGCCCCGAGAGGATCGAAGCTATGGCACGCAAGTTCGACTACCCAATCGTGGTCGCTGACCTCACTGAGCGGGTAGCCCCTGGTACGACCATCGACCCTGGACTCCTCGGCTACCTGGCTGTCAGGCCCGTTGCCGATGATCCAGAGGGCTCGATCCAGATCTGGGCAGCGATCCGTCCTGAAGCCGACTTTGACACGTTCGCCGAGTGGGCCGACCAACGGGTTGAGCGCTTCATGGAGTACGGCGCCGACGCCGATGGCTGGTTCGAACAATCAGACGGCAAACTCGCGGTGTGGGCACGGCTCCACGACATGCCGCCGCTCGACTAGGTTGGCTCCTTGGCAATTCCTCACCTGATTCGCCAGACTCGGGCGCTATGACAGTTCAGGAGCCACCGGAGGAGCCACGGACGGAGCTCGTCGACAAGCTGCTCGCAGGCGCACTGAGTTCGCTCCCCGTCGCTGGCGGGGCGGCTGGGGCCTGGTACGAGTACGTGATGGAGGGGCCATACAGCCGGCGCCTGGCCGGGTGGAGAGCACGTATCACCGAGGTGGTAAACGAACTCGTGCTGAAGGTCGAACGCCTCCTGGACAACGAGGTGTTCCTCGACGCCTTCATCCAGTCCACACGGATCGCCCAGACGACCCACCAGCAGGAGAAGCTCAGGGCGCTGCGGAACGCGCTGGTGAACTCGGTCGCTCTCGACGCTCCTGATGTGGACGAGCAGGCTCGATTCTTCCGAATGGTGGACGACTTCTCTGCTCGCCACATCGTCCTGCTCCGGTGGATCAACGATCACGAGAGCACAACCGACCAAGTCGACAGCGGCCAGCGTGTTACTGGCTCGGGAGTGTGGGCTCATCGGTTGCCAGCCTTCGCTGGCAGCGGCGAGATGCTGGCCTTGATCGTTGACGACCTGCAACGGTCGAGGCTGATCACCTTTCCGGACGGGTTCGCCGAACTGGGGGTCATCGGGGACACCCACTTCGTCGGCCGCGCGTCTGAGCTTGGTCAGCGTTTCCTGCGCTTCATCTCTGAGGGCGACGTGCAGACCACGAGACCCCGGTGACTCCGGGACGACGGCTGCGAAGTCCGGGACCGGACTTGACGAGGTCTCCTTGTCTCGCGTACGCGCGCGTGCGCGAAGAGGCGCCTTGAGCCCCCAGATCGCGACTCTCGTCCGACCGGACTCCACCGGACCGGACTTCCGCCGGCCATCCGTGGCTGTGACGCCCTCATGGCGTGATCGTCACCGAACCGGCACAAGGATCGGCAGCGTGGGAGAGGCCCAAACGACACGCCGATGCAGTCGAATCGTCCCTGTGGCTTGGCTCATCGTCTCCGAGGTCGCAGCGACCCTGCGCGTATCACAAGACCACGTCCGTCGCCTGATCCGGCGCGGGGAGTTGCCCGCTACGAACGTCGCCACCTCCGGCCGACCGCTGTACCGAGTGTCTGAAGAGAACATCGAGCAGTACATGAGCGAGCGGCAGACAGCACCTCAACCGCCGGTCGGACGGCGCCGGCGGCGACGTCGGGATTCGGCGGACTTCAGCGCCAGGCGCAGGTAGTACGCATTGCGCTTCGACTCGACGGCCTTCACCCGGTCGGCCGGCGACATCAGGCCCTCGGGGTCGGCTTCATCGACCTCGCGCTCGAACCGCGCCTCGAGGCATTGGCGGGCGGCCGGGTGCGAGCGGAGCGGTCGATGGTCTGCGCCCACGACTCGTGAGCTGCGATCTTGGTGGGCGATGCTCTTCAACCGAGACTCCTTCGATGTTCCGCGGGTCCGCAACCGCCGTGAATGATGCACAGACAACGACAGAGGGGGTTGCATGGCACACAGGCAACGGCTGCGCCTGACGCTCCGGAACCGGTCGAACGACCACGAGTGGACCAACCAGAGGGTCGATGTGACCGAGGACCCCGATGACCACGACGCGCTCCTCAAGCACCTCGAGGCGATGGCCCGCGACCTCGACGGCCGCGGCCGCGGCGACGCCTGGTGGCTTGACCAGTACGAGCTCCGCCTCCAGGGGATTGACCAACGTGCCCATCGCGCCGGGTCGGTACCGTCGATGAACGCCGCAGCCGATGTGAATTGCCACCGAAGATTGACCGGTCGCCGGGCGGCGAGACCCTGCACGAGTTCTTGGCTGGAAAAGGCCTGCGGTGATGGTTGGAACCGTCGGAACTGGCTCAGTGTGATTGTCCGCGGGGCGGCTCCTGCCAAGGCGTCGCAGAGAGCGACAACTGCATCATGGACCCAGCTGCCGTCGCAGGCGTCAGGCGCTGGGATGGGGATTCGCTGAACGCTGGCGATCACGTCTCGTCCCAGTGCCAGCGAGAGTCCTTCGGGGTCCTCGTGGTAGTTGAGGTAGCGGGCGACATCGACCTCCGGATGGCAGACCTCGTGCAGCTTCACATCGCCGAGGAAGTCGTTGGGTTCGATGACCCAGTCCTCTCTGACCGCAGTCGTCGGCTCGAGGCGGACGCGGTACAGGTAGAACTCGCTACCGCGATCGGCCCGGTCATTGATGCGCCGCAGCATGTTGTGGATCGCGGCCTCGTACGTGCCGACGTGGAGAGCCTTCGCCCGCTGACGCTCGGCCCAGGCAGCGACCTGTCGGTCTCCGCCCATCCTCAGCCGAGTCTCAGCGGTCGGCTTGGCCGCCGGGTCGCAGTCACTCGTCGGCCAGTCCGCCCATGTGCTGGTGTGGTATCACAACAGCCGGGTGACGCGGTCGTTGTCCAGCGCGGGGTCGGCGGGATCGACTGTTGCCTGCGGAGCGTCCTCGTGCTCGCAGGTCATGCCGCAACCGGGGCACTTTTCCTGTCCCTGCTCCCATCGGTCGATCCAATCCAGATCGACGACGAATCGCCGACCGAAGCCCCCGCACAACATGTGCCGGTCGCGCGAGAAGTCGATCGGCCGTTCCATGGCTTCATTCTCCGACGGGTCGGGGATCTCGACTCGCTTCTGGCGACGCCACCATTTCGAGCTCGACATCCCACCCGACTCCCATGTCCGCGCAGGTGCTCAGCGCTAGATGCAACTCCGTGGGTCGACCGCCGATAGCCCACCTCATGTTAGGTATTAATTGGGAAGATGCTAATCACAGCGTCGATCACGTGGCTGCGATTCCGCGTGCTCTCGCCACCGCCGCGCAATCGTTTGCGCAAAGACGGGTCCGACGTTGGCACTGGCGTGTCACCAAGGGGCAACGGGGCGATCAAGGTGGGGCAAGCGAAATGGCGGCGCGTCACTCAGCGAACGGGCGGCCGTCGTCCGTGCAGGCAGGCCTTAGCCGAACGACACATCACCTGATCGCGCCGCCGGGATCAGTGCAAGGTCACAACCGATCCGGAAATCTACGATGCCGCGCCTTATTGTGCTAATTCCAAGATAATAAGCGGATCAGCGAATCTAGTTTCGCAAGGGATGGAGAAACAGCGTCAACGACGTTAGTTACTGGCGCGACCATACGCAGACGCTTCAACTTACTATGAGCCAAGAATTCAGCGAGCGCGCGGGCGCTCTCCACGCTCGTTAGCACCGCGTTCGCTGCGCTGGGGACCTGTGCCCCGCAGGAGTCAACGTCAAGCGGTGGCTGCCGTCTATCAAACAGCGTCACACCGAGTTGACGCTTGAGCTGCTGAACTTGGCGAGACAGCGCCGGTTGGGTCCGAACTATCGCTTCCGCGGCCGCAGCAACGGACCCGGCCCAGCTACTGCGACGAAGCGATGAGGAGCCGCACGTCCATCGAGCCATTATGACCAGTGTGCATGGGCGCTATACAAAGTTGGCATTAGACGACATGACTCGGGCCGTTGGATGCTGACGCCGTCCCGGTGGGAGGAGGCTCCAACCCTCGCGCCAGTGGAAAGGGGCCTTGGAGTTGGTTCCAGCCAAGCCGAAGCCTCTTCATCTGGTTTGAACGGTCGTGGAAGAAACACCATCCGACTGTTCCTGTTAATGGGAGGTATTATCACATGAGTTATCACCATCCTCCGAAGTGGCTTCGCCCACTACGATCGCGACCCACGCTGTTGGCGGCGCTCGTCCTGCTTGTGGCCTCGACGGGTCTGGAGGCCAGCGCACGTTCTGCCCCAGCCGACGTGGCCAAGACGCCCCTCCAGGAATCTGCGACGCTCTCGACCTTGCAGCCATCGGCCTGCGCGTCGCAGGCACTGACGAATCTAGGGGCCAAGTGTTACGAGTTCACCGCCCCGGAGAACTGGGACAACCCCACCGGCAGGACAGTGCGGCTCCCAGTGGCCGTGGTCAGCAACGCCGACACCGACCCGAATGCGACGCCGGTCTTCAATATGCCCGGTGGCCCAGGTGGGTCCGGCCACATGACAAGCGAGAACGGCATCCGCTCGCAACTGGCGGAACTTGCCCCGCATCGGCTGGTGCTCGTCGGCAACAGAGGGTTGGAGATCGCTGAGCCTGCCCTGCTCTGCAACGGTATGGCCGACCGCCGCGGCTTTCGGCAATTCTCTCCGGACGTCTTCGGCATCAAGGGTCTACGGCAACGGATCGATCAGTATGCCGAGACCGTGTCGGCTTGCTACCAGAAACTGAAAGGCGAGGGCATCGACCCCACCCAGTACACGGACTACCACATCGCCCGAGACTACGACGAGATCCGCGAGGCCCTCGGCTTCGACAAGATCGATCTCTTCGGCGGGTCTACCGGCGGCGGCACGGTCGCCACATACATCACCTACCACGGGGCACACGTCCGATCGGCCATCATGCGGTCCCCATGGTTCCCGGCACTCCGCAACAGATCACTCTTCGACCTGATCATCGAGTCGAAGCAGTACGCCACCGACATCCTCAGCGTTTGCGTGCGCGACAACGAGGAGTGCGCATCCAGGTTCCCCGACTACTTGATGGCGATCGATCGCGCCCGCGCGATCCTCGACAAGAAGCCGTACGTCACGTCTGTCGCGAGTGAAGTCGAGCCCGGCGGCCGGCTCAACATCCGGATCGACGGCGCGACGTTCCTGACGACCCTCTATATGGAGGCGGATCTCAACCTCGCAGGCCGCTACAACCAGTTGCCCAAGGCGCTCGAGGCCATCGAGCGGGGCGACTATGCGGCCCTCGATGACTACTTCGGACTCGATGATGTAGACACGCGTCCCGACCCTGTCTCAGAAACTGTTGGTGGGGCGAATGGGCACAGGTATGCCAATCTCTGCGGCTCGATGGGGAAGAACCGTCCTACGCCCGAGGAGACCATCGCCATGATCGAGCGCGAGCCGGCTCTGCTGGCTTGGTCGTCGACGGTGCTCTGCGCCTGGTGGGGCGAAGACAGCGATGTGCCCCCCAGTCTGAACACGCTCCCCGCGAGCGATGTGCCGGTATTGGCAATCCACGGTCAGCTGGATCCGTGCTGCGGTACCAGGACGACAGATTTCCTCGCCCAGTCGATGCCCAATCTGCAGCGCGTGGTGCTTCAGGCGCAGGGCCACGGCGCGGGCGGCGCATGCCGTCGGAGCGTCATCGCACAATTCCTCGAGTCGCCAAACGAACCGGTGGACGATTCGTGTAAGAACGATCAACCACTTCGGCCGTGGGTCTTCTACGGCAACTGATCCCGCGTCCACTCAAGAAGGCAACGGCAAAACGATGAGTGGGCTGGCATCTCGACCGCGCGCGGCGAGATGCCAGCCCACCCTAGACGCGGATGGTTTGACTGAATCGCCCTGGGGCTTCTTGTAGACTCCCGAGCCTGGAAACGAGGATGGCGCCATGCCGAAGGAGCAGGTGTCCGGGAAGCCCCAGACGTGTCGTTACACCCCGGAGGAGAAGGCAGCAGCGCCCTGGATGGTCTACACGCTGCGAGCAGAACTCAAGACCGAGCGCGGGACGGTCCAGCTGGTCGCGACCCAGCTCGGGCACGGCGTGGAGTCGGTCCGGGCAGTGGGCAAGCAGGCCTGCATCGACGAGGGCCACGCACCTGTGGTCACCACGGCCGAGGCCCCGGTGGCCTTGGCCCGGACCCGTCCTCGACCGGGGCATGTTGGCGGTGCCGCAGCTCCAGCCCGGCGACCTGGCAGCTGCGCCTGGTCGACCCGGTCCAGAACTCCGCCACGTGGTCGGCATCGACGCCAACGGCCCCAACAGGTCCTCCCGATCACCCAGCACACCGATCCCGCTGATCGCGTCCGCGCCATCGGCCACCGCCACCGCCAGGTCGGTGAACACCCGCCCAGGGGATGCAGCGGGACACCCCGGTAGGTGCCGGTCAGCGCCGGGCTGATGCCGTCGACCAGACCGGTGTACTCCGCCAGCTCCCGCAGCAGACCGAGCCCGGCGTGCGACACCACGCCCTGCCCGTCCGCGCTGACCACGACTCGACGTACCCGCTTGCTACTCTCCACCCGCGAAGTGCCTGTTCTGTTGGTGATCCTCGACTGTCGCAAGCCGAGGTCTCCTTACAGCACAGGCACTCTCGCGTTCCCGGGCACGTCAACAGTACCCGCGTGAAACAGCTGGATTAGGGCGCGAGGTCGCCATATCGGTGGAGCCTGAAGTCGCTCAATCGCTTCACGAGGCGGTCGAGTTCGTGGGCGGCATGGTGCCCGGCGTCCCACGCGGCATGCACCGTCACGGTCAGGCGGCCGCGAGAAGTGCCTACGTACAGAGGTGCGAGATCGAACCATGGGTCGTCAGTACCAACGGCCACGCCGCGTCCAGAGGCGGCCAATGCCTGGACCACCCGCGGATTGGTGCACTCGACAATGTCGGGATTCGCAAGCCCCGCCTCAACGAACGCCTCGTCAACTATGCGCCGGGGTCGCGAACTTGTGTCGAGCATGATCAGCCGATGTTCGGCCAGCTCATCCAGAGACACCTCACCAGCGTGAGCGAGCGGATGACAGGCGTTGACGTAGGCCCGGACAGGCACAACGGCAACCTTCCGTGTCGCCAGATACCGGGGAGGCGGAGCAGAAACGAGCGCGAGGTCATTCCCCGACCTGAGGCGCCCGATAGCGTCGGCGTACTGAGCCTCTTCAACCGTGATCAAAGGATCGGCCGGTCCCAGCGTCGCCAGAAACGGAGCGACCATATCGATCACCGTTGTTGGAGGCGCCGCCATTCTGACCCGTGCCAACCTTCCCTCAGCAAGAGACTCGGCCAGCGAGCGAGCAGCCTCGGCGCTAGCCAGCACGGCTCGCGCGGCACCCAGAAATCGCTGGCCGGCAGCCGTCAGTATCAGCCGGTGGCGTTGGCGGTCAAAGAGCGCGATGCCTAGTTGACGCTCAAGCTGCTGAAGTTGCCGAGACAGGGCCGGTTGAGCGATCACAAGCGCCTCCGCCGCAGCGGTCACAGAGCCAGCGTCAACAACCGCGACGAAGGCGGTCAGCAAGCGGAGGTCCATGACACCACCATGCCCGGTCGGCATGGAGAAGGGAAGAGATCGGCATTGGACGGCATGCTCCTGGCCGTTTAAAGATGTCTCTAATCAGGAGAGCCCAGTTTTGAATGTGCGGATCGAGCCCCTCGGAGATCGAGGTTGCCAGTCTGACCAGCACCGGGCGTCGCCTAAACGGCCTGGCATAGCGGACCAGACCTGAGCCTGCCAACTTCGCACCTGTATCCCGGAAGGATCCACGCCATGACAAACCCAGACCCCCGTCCGGCGGGCATGCTGAAGAGTGTGCTGAGTCGCCGGTCTTTCGTGCAGGCGGCCGGGCTGGGGGGTTTGGTCGCGGTGAGCGGGGCTTGCTCCTCCGTGGCCGGCCGCTCGAGCGGCGGTCAGGATGGCGGCACTAGTGACGGCTGGGCGGCCAGCTTGACCGCTGAGCCGGCCAGCCTGGACCCGATCATCGACTTCAGCGTCGCGGGGCTCATCGCGCAGGGACATATTTACGATCCGCTCGTCGACTACCTCGGGGTCGACTTCACCAAGTCCATGCGGCTGGCGACCAGCCAGAAGGTTCTGGACAGCCTGACCTGGGAGTATAAGCTGCGCGAGGGCGTCAAGTTCCATGACGGGACCCCCCTCACCGCGGACGACGTGGTCTTCACCCTTCTCCGGGCTCGGGACGAGGCGCGGTCGACTCGGCAGCGGTACGTCGCGCCGATCGCCGACGTTGTGGCTGTCGACGACCTGACCGTGCACATCAAGACATCTCAACCCTTCGTCACGCTGCCTTACAGCCTTCCGTTCGTACCTATCCAGTCGCGGGCATACTTCGACAAGGTGGGGGCAAAGCAGGCGGGTATCGAGCCGATCGGCACCGGCCGCTACAAGGTTCGCAAGTGGGATCAGGGAGCGAACCTCGAGCTAGTGGCATACGAGGACTACTTCGACGGGCAGGTCACGCCGTCCACGTTGACCCTGCGCGGCATCACCGAACCTGCGACTCGCACCGCAGAACTATCGGCGGGCAGTCTTCAGGTCGTGACGGGTGTCCCTGTTGACCTGGCCAAGCCTCTCGAGTCCGACGACTCGGTTGAGCTTGGGGTCGTCGATGGAGCACGTCAGGTGTACTTCCTTCTGAACACCCTCAAGGGACCGCTGACTGATCCCCGCGTTCGACAGGCCATGAACTTCGGTGTCAACCGCGACACCATTGTTGACGACATCCTCGTCGGCTACGGCGAGTCCCGAACAGGCCCCTGGGCTCCGGATTTGCCTGGTTTCAATGCGAAGGCGGCGTCGTTCTACTCCTACGACCCGGATCGCGCGCGGTCGTTGCTCCGCGCCGCAGGCGCCGATCGTGTCCGTGCGACCTGGCAGATGTGGAGTGGGGTTACGCAGAAGGACGTCGACATCGCCTCCAGTATCGCATCCCAACTCGCGGAGGTGGGCTTCGATATCAAGGTGCAGACCACCGACTCCGCTCGCCTCGCTGAGCAGCGAGGCGCTGGTCAATTCGAGATGACTGTGTCGACGTGGTCCAAACAGGCCGACGTGGAAAGCATCCTGTCCGGGCTGACTTTGCAGTCAACGTCCAACAAGTTCTTCCACAACGAGCAGTTCGATCGCTTGCTGTCCCACGCCCGGGAGACGCTGGACGACAAGGCGCGGTACGCGCTGTACGAACAGATGTACCAGCTGCTGGTGGAGGACCCGCCTTATCTGTATGTCCACGCTCAAAGCGAAATCTACGCCAAGGCCAAAGGCCTGAACTGGACCGCCACCCCGTTCGCCGGCAACGCCGGCAACACCCTGTTCGTCTCCGCCAAATAGAGTCGTCATGGCCATCTACGTCTTCCGCAGGCTCCTCGGGCTCGTGCCCACCCTGCTCGGGGTGTCAGTGATCGTCTTCCTGCTGTTGCGGGTCATGGGTGACCCCACCGCGCTACTCCTCCCACCGGATGCCTCTGAACAGCAGCGGGCAGCGTTCCGAGCCGAGCTGGGGCTGGACCAGCCCCTACCGCTACAGTTTCTGAACTTCCTCTGGAATCTCGTGCAAGGGGATCTCGGGCCGTCCTTCTCGTTCAACCAGCCGGCACTGCAGGTGGTTCTCGACCGCATGCCTGCGACTGTTCTCCTGGCCGGCGCGGCGATGCTCATCACGGTGCTGGTGGGGATCCCCGTGGGACTGCTTGCCGCTCTCAATCGGAACCGGCTCTGGGCTCGAGGGTCGATGGGCTTGGTCCTGCTGGCGCAGGCGGTACCGACGTTCTGGCTCGGCATCGTCCTCATCTACGTCTTTGGGGTCTATCTGGACTGGTTCCCGATCTCCGGGATCGGGGATGGTTCGTGGCGATATTTCGTCCTCCCTTCCATCACCCTCGCGGCGTTCATGGCGGCGTTGACCACTCGGCTGACTCGCTCGGAGATGCTCGACGTCATGCACCAGGACTACCTGCGGACCGCGCGCGCTAAAGGGCTCCCACAGCGGCGAATCGTCGGGATTCACGCTCTGCGCAACAGTCTGGTGCCGATCGTGACCGTGCTGGGTTTGCAACTGGGCAATGTCCTAGCCGGCGCGATCGTGACTGAGGCCGTCTTTCAGTGGCCCGGGGTGGGGTCGCTTCTCGTTCGTTCCATCGAGCAGCGCGACTATCCCGTGGTACAGGCCGCGGTGCTGGTCATCGCAGTCGTGTACGTCGTAGTGAACCTCGTGACCGACCTTCTCTACGGCGTCATCGACCCTCGCATTCGCGTCTCGGAGGCAGACAAGTGACCGCGGTAGAGCTCACCATCACACAGACCCCTTCCAGGCGCCGCAAGGTCAGCGCGCTCACACTCGGAACTTTCATTTTGGTGACACTGGTCGCCCTCGCCCTCCTTGCCCCTCTCATCTTCCCGGGCGGACCGAACGTGCAACAGCCGGCGGCACGTCTGCTGCCGCCGTGGTCGCATGACAACTCGGGCGCGTTCCACTTGCTCGGCACCGATGGACTTGGACGGGACCTCTTGGTCCGAGTGATCTACGGGGCGCGATCCTCGCTCTTCGTTGCTGCCGTCGGGGTCGCCGTCGGGAGCGCGGTCGGCGTGGTAATGGGTCTCATCGCCGGGTACTACGGCGGCTGGTCGAGTTCCGTCATCATGCGCACCGCTGACATCCAGCTCGCTTTCCCCTACCTCCTGCTGGCCCTCGCGGTCGTCGCCGTACTGGGAGCAAACCTGGCAAACCTCGTGCTCGTCCTGGGGCTGACCACGTGGGTGTCCTATGCGCGGCTGATCCGAGGACAGGTCCTGGGCATCCGGGAGCGCGAGTTCGTGGCGGCCGCGAAAGCGCTGGGAGTCAGTGACCTGCAGATCATCCGCCGCCACGTTCTGCCGCACGTGTTGTCGCCATTACTCATCATCACCAGCGTGGAAGCAGGTCGATTGATCCTGCTGGAGGCGACCCTCAGTTTCCTGGGCCTCGGCGTACAGCCGCCGACGCCCGCTTGGGGAGCCGACCTGGCCGCCGCCCGCCAGTACATCACCGTCGCTTGGTGGGTCGGAACCTTCCCCGGCGTCATGATCGTCATCGCGGTTCTTGCGACCTATCTCATCGGCGACGGGTTACGCAATCGTTTCGACCCCTGGCAACACCATGCCAGATAGACGCCTCCCTCCCCTCAAAGACGCCGCGAACGGAGAACTCGCCACTGTGAACGTGGAGCCCGAACTGCAGAACCTCCTGGTCGACATCGTCAAGACCGTCAGCGTGAACCCTCCCGGCGACGAGTCGGCAGTGGCGAAACGGCTCGTCCAAGAGTTCGACGCACCCCAGTGGTCGCTGCGGGTGCTGGAAGCCCAAGAAGGACGTCCCAACGTGTTGGCCACCTTCGAAGCCGAACGCGAAGGTCCCACGCTCATCTTCAACGGGCACATGGACACGTTGCCTCCCGGCTCCGGCTACCTCGGTGAACCGTTCTCGGCTCAGGTCGAAGACGGGAAGCTCTACGGCCGCGGATCGTTGGACATGAAAGCCGGCGTCGCGGCGATGGTGCGCGCCGCAATCACCTCGGTCCGAGCCGGCGAGGTCACTCGCGGACGCCTCGTGGTGGCCTGCGTAGCCGACGAGACAAGCGGAGGGACCGCCGGGACCGGCTACCTCGTCTCATCCGGCGAACTGACCGGAGACGCCGCCATCGTCTGTGAGCCCAGCGGGTCCAGCATCCGGCTGGCCCATCGGGGATGCTTGTGGCTCGACATCACCATGCACGGCGAGTCGGCCCACGGAGGCCGGCCCTGGTTGGGCCGCAACGCCATCGTGGCGGCCGCCGAGCTCATCGTCCGTCTCGAGACCCGGCTGCCCGAGGTCTACGCCGTGACAACGCACCCGTTGGTTCCAAGCCCCACTCTGAACGTCGGCCGGATCGAGGGTGGTGACAAGCCGAATCTCGTGGCGGACCGCTGCGTCATCTCGGTCGATCGCCGCCTCGTGCCAGGAGAGACGTTCGAGGTGGCCGAAGCACAGATTGTCGAGGTCATTGAAGACCTGCTGAGCGACCGGCCGGGCTTCTTCACCTATGAGGTCGAGCGGCGGCTCGAGGTCAACCCGGCTGAGGTCGATCCCGACTCCCGAATCGTCCGGGAGTGCGCGGCGGCCTACCGCGCCGTCACCGGAGAAGACCCCGCGCTGGGCGCGACCGCCGGGTTCGAAGACGCGCACTACCTCCTCGACGCTGGCATCGAGACCGCAATGTTCGGGCCCTACGGGCGTGAGGAAACCAGCACGGACGCCTTCAGCACCAGCAGCGGATCCAACTCGGAGTCGGTGTCGCTGGCGGAGGTCCAGGAGGCCGTCGAGATCTACCGACGCATCATCCGTAGCTACCTCGGGGAGGCGAGCCAGGCATGACTGGAGCGGAGTCACTACGCGAGGTCCCGCGAGCAGCACCAGACGTCACCAGTCACGAGTCCACTCTTGAGGCCGGCGAGGTCTCGCGCCGACGACCGACGATCGCGGTCACTGTTGGCTACGACCTCCCTCATAACGCCGAGCGCATCGGCGTCCGAGCAAGTGTCCTCCACGCCCTCCTGGCGGCCGGAGCCTCAATCCGGATCGTCCCGCCGCTGGGCGAAGACGTCCTCGCCTCTGGGGTGCTCGACGAGCTCGACGGGATCCTGCTTCCTGGCGGCGTGGATCCCGACCCCGCACTGTGGGGCGAGGAGCCGCACCCGACAACGGTGATCGATGACGCCAGAGATGCCCTGGAGCTCCCACTCGTCAGGGCGGCCGTCGACCGACGCATCCCGGTCCTGGGGATCTGTCGTGGCGCCCAAGTCGTCAACGCGGCATTGGGGGGCACGCTCCTCCAAGACATCCCGCCCGGACCCATCGATCATCGCGGCCCTGCGGACCGCAGTCTGCACGTCCACGGGATGCGCATCCAGCCCGGGACCCGCTTGCACGAAGTGCTCGGGACGGACGAGATCGCGGTCAACTCGGTGCATCATCAAGCCGTCGCCAAGGTGGCGTCCGGACTCCGTGCGTCGGCGTGGTCGGAGGACGGATACATCGAGGCGATCGAATGGAATTCTGAAGAGTACTGGCTGCTGGCAGTTCAATACCATCCTGAAGACCTGCACCGCGACGAAGTCCATGCGCGCCTGTTCTCCAAGTTCGTGGACGCCGCGGTGGGGTACCGCGAAGCCGCCAGGCGGTCAACATCGTGAGGAGTCGACTGCAGATGGCCCAACCGGCTCGTTCTCACTCGACCGGATCGGGAACAACCTCACCCGTTGCTGCTGGTCCGCCAGCCACCGGCACGGTGACACACGACGATTCGACCAGCAGCCCGCGTCCGGACGGCGAACACCGCAGCGGTTCGCCAGTGCTGGAAGTCGATCACCTCAGCGTCGAGTTCGCTGCAAGCAGCGGCGTGGTCCATGCTGTTCGCGACGTCAGCTATTCGATCGGCCGCGGAGAGACGCTGGCCATCCTCGGTGAGTCCGGCTCCGGGAAAAGCGTCAGTGCGCAGGCCGTGATGGGCATCCTCGATTCTCCGCCTGCCCGCATCACCGGCGGAGCCATCCGCCTCGACGGCGAGGACCTGCTCCAGCTGCCTGAGGCTCGGCGACGCCGCCTGCGCGGCGCCGGCGTTTCCATGGTTTTCCAGGACGCGCTGACCGCTCTCAACCCGGTCTTCCCGGTGGGTTGGCAGATCGCTGAGATGTTCCGGGTGCACCGCGGCGTTCGCCGCGCAGAGGCACACCGAAGAGCGGTGCAGCTCCTCGACCGGGTCGGCATCCCGCGCGCAGCCGACCGTGCCGCCGACTATCCCCACCAGTTCTCCGGCGGTATGCGACAACGGGTCATGATCGCGATGGCCCTGGCGCTGGACCCGCAGGTACTCATTGCTGATGAACCGACAACCGCGCTCGACGTCACCGTCCAACTCCAGATCATGACCCTGCTCAAGGACCTGCAGGCAGAAAGATCCATGGCACTGGTGTTGATCACCCACGATCTGGGAGTCGTCGGCCACGTCGCCGACCGTGTTGCGGTTATGTACGCCGGCTCCATCGTGGAGACCGGTCCCACACGTTCGGTGCTGAGCAACCCAGCTCATCCCTACACTAAGGGGCTGATGCGCAGCGTGCCGACGGCATCGGCCAAGGGCGCGAGACTGGAACCCATCGCAGGTTCGCCACCCGACCTTGCGCGCATCCCGTCAGGGTGTGCATTCCATCCGCGCTGCCCTCGAGCCGAGGCGGTGTGCAAAGAGCGAACGCCGATGCTGACGACCGTCGCAGGCGCGCGGCACAGCGCGTGTCACTTCGCCGAGGAGGTCTTGCATGCCCGCACACCGTGACCAGCAGGAACCTATCCTCGAGATCGATCGCTTGGTCAAGCACTACCCTGTCCGCAGAGGTTTGCTGCGGCGTCAGGTCGGTGCGGTGCAGTCGGTTGACGGTGTGTCCCTCCGACTCTTCCCAGGCGAGACCCTCGGCTTAGTCGGAGAGTCTGGATGTGGGAAGTCCACGCTGACGCGTGTGGTCCTCGCCTTGGAGAAGCCCTCGTCGGGCGAGGTCCGCTACCGCGGGAGTGACGTCTTCAAAATGACCCGGCCCGAGCGGCGGCAGTTCCGGCGCGAGGTACAGGTCGTCTTCCAGGACCCCTACGCATCCCTCGACCCCCGCATGACTGTCGACGACATCGTCAGCGAGGGCCTGCGGGCTCATCCCGAGATAGCCGGGAAGTCGGGACACCGCGAACGCGTCAAGGAACTGCTCGAGCGAGTGGGGCTCAACGCTGACCACTCGGGTCGTTATCCCCACGAATTCTCGGGAGGACAACGACAGCGAATCGGCATCGCCCGGGCACTAGCGGTAGAACCACGCGTGCTGCTCTGCGACGAGCCGGTGAGCGCCCTGGACGTGTCGGTCCAGGCCCAGGTGATCAATCTGCTCGAAGATCTGCAGAACGACCTGGGACTTTCCTACCTGTTCATCGCCCACGATCTCTCGGTAGTCCGGCACATCTCCGACCGAGTCGCCGTCATGTACCTCGGACGCATCATCGAGACGGGCACAGACCAAGACATCTACGCGGCCGCTACTCATCCGTATACACAGGCCCTACTCTCGTCCAGCCTCGACGTCGACCGAGCCAGCTCGCAGAACTTCACCCCCATCCTCCTTGGCGGCGAATTGCCAAGTGCTGCCGACCCGCCCACGGGCTGCCGATTCCGGACACGCTGCTGGAAGGCTCGCGATGTCTGCGCTGCAGAAGACCCTCCACTGGTCGACCGCCACGGTCACCCATCGGCCTGTCACTTCGCAGCTGAGCTGCACAACGAAAGTGAACCACGCGACAGCACAAGAGCCCTGGAAAACTCCTGATGCTGGCCCATCCCGCGCAACCTGCCCACACGAGACGCAGCGGACCAGCAAGGCGTCACGCTCGCTGCCAAACCACAGGATTCAACCAAAGGAGCAGACGTAGTGAAGACGTCCCCGACGCCTCACATCGACCAAGTCGTCGACTTCTCCACCCGACTCACCTACGACGACATCCCCGAGCGAGTCACCACCCAGGCAGCCAGGTTGCTGATGGACACAGTTGGCTGCATGTTCGGCGGAGCACAAACAGACCTAGGTCGTCGGGTCGTCGATGCCCTAGTACCGCTCAGCGGCCGAAACGATGCCACGATCGTTGGGACGCCTCACCGGGCTGACCCGGTCACGGCCGCCTTCGCCAACGCCGTCCTCTCTGACGCACTCGATTATGAAGACACTCTCCGGGCGCATCCCAGCGCGGCCGCCATCCCAGCTGCGCTGGCTCTTGCGCAGGCGCGAGAACTCGACGGCCGCCGACTCATCGCCGGGATCGTCGCCGGCTACGAGGTCGGGGTACGCGTGGCGGACGCCATCCAACCAAGCAACGAGCAAAGTCGTCTGGTGCCGTCCAGCTTCTCCTGGATGGCATTCACAGCGGCCGCGACGGCGATAAACATCGCCGGTCTGGACCCACGGCAGGCCCGCCACGCCTTTGGGTACGCCTCCACCGGCAGCCCCCTACCCGTCTGGATCAGTAAGTCGCGGCGCCCGCTGCACGACGTCAAGAACAACTTCGGAGAGCAAACTCGCGCAGGGGTCCTCGCCATCCACATGGCCGAGCGTGGTGTGGAGACTCCCGTGGCCACTCTCGACAGCGATCTCGGGTTCTGGCGGATGGTCGGCTCCGATCGATACCGCCCAGAGTTGCTCGGCGACGGGTTGGGGACGGACTGGCGTATCGAAGAGACCTATTTCAAGGGCTACCCAGCTTGTCATTACCTGCACTCGATGCTCGATGGCCTCACGGAACTCCGCGACCGGCACGCTCTGCAGGCCGACCACATAGCCGAAATCACCATCGGCTCGTTCCGAGAAATGGTCCAGTGGTTCGACGACCCCGAGCCGCAAAGCATCGTCGACGCCGAATTCAGCGCGCCCTACACGGCGGCGATGGTGCTCCAAGGCCGTCGCCCAGGCCCCGACTGGTACGACCGAGCGACGATGACTGACCCGACCGTTCGGTCACTCACCAAGCGAGTAAAGCTGCACGAGGATCCCGAGATGGAGAAGATCTGGCTCGAACGGCACAGTTACGGCAGCCGAGTGCACGTGCGAACCACCGACGGTCGAGAGCTCGACATCGTCAAAGAGGACTGCCGCGGCAGCAGGAAGCATCCAATCGCCGACGTCGAGCTCGCACAGAAATTCCTCGCCATGACGACACCCGTCTTAGGGATCGATGCGGCCGAGCGCCTACGGAATGAGCTACTTAACGCGTCGGAGTGGACC
Source organism: Kribbella sp. NPDC050820 (assembly GCF_040653975.1). Taxonomy (NCBI): domain Bacteria; kingdom Bacillati; phylum Actinomycetota; class Actinomycetes; order Propionibacteriales; family Kribbellaceae; genus Kribbella; species Kribbella sp. NPDC050820. The sequence continues at coordinate 222,805 of NZ_JBFAHB010000003.1, read as the reverse complement.
CAGGTCGTCGACCTCGCATCCGCCCACGCATCGAGTTGAGGTTTCCATGCCATGACGGCACCCAAGACACCCCGGCACCGGCCATGATCAGCCCATCAGCATGGCCTCGCCGCAGCTTTGACTGCATAGTGATCGGGCTGGGAGTGGTCGGCGCAAGCGTGACGCGGGAGTTGGCGCGCCAAGGGCTCAGCGTGTTGGCCGTTGACCGCGCACAAGGCGTCGGAGGCGGTTGCTCGTACGCTAATGCCGCAATCTTGGCTCCAAGCCACGTCACGCCGCTCGCGACGCCAGCACTACTGCGGGAAGCCCCCGTCCAGATGGTGCGCCGACCTCCCGCAGTCAGGGTCCGGCCCGATCTACGGCTGCTTCCCTGGCTTGGGCGACTTGCGTCGGCGGCTGGTCGCGCCGATGCCGTGGAGGCCAAGCTGCGAGACCTAGCGTTCGAAAGCACGCAGCTTCATTGTCAGCTGGCCAGCGACGGCCTCAATCCCACACTCCGCAAGACCGGAGCACTTGACGTCTTCATGCAACAACCGCGCCGGCGGCAGACAGCACTCCTGACCGCTGTGGCTCTCAGACAGCGAGAGCCAGCCCTAGCGCGCGTGGTGGCCGGCACCTATGACTCAGAGGAGTGGACGCTCGAGAGCCGTAGCTTCGTAACAAGCATGCTCGCCGACGCCGACGCCGCAGGCGCGGTGACGTCGTTCGGAACGACCGTCGAACGTGTAGTTATACGCTCTGGGCGGGTCGCAGGCGTACAGGTGGACGGCCGAGAAATTCCGGCCAACCATGTCGTCCTGGCCGCAGGTCTCCAATCTGCTGAACTAGCAGCACAAGCAGGGGTCCGCCTCCCATTGCGCGGCGGTCGAGGGCATGTGGTCGATGTCTCGGTCCCCCACCGAGGTCCAAAGATTCCCGTGCGGCTCAAAGAACACCGGATCGTCATCACCCCGCTCGACGACCGAGTGCGGGTTTGCGGAGCCATCGAGTTCGGCAAGGAAACCCGCCCGGTGGACCAGCGGCGCGGGGAGGCCCTCCGCGAGCTCGCCATCAAGGTACTACCGGTGTTGGCAGACTGTCCTGTCGTCGATCGTTGGTCTGGTGAACGTCCCTGTACATGGGACGGCGTGCCCGTCATCGGGATGTCCAACCTAGTGCCCAACCTCGCGGTTGCTACCGGTCACGGCATGTGGGGAATGATCTTGGCGCCCATCACAGGTCGCCTTGTCTCCCAAGCCATAGCTAACAGCTCCCCCACAGAAGACTGGCTCAGCCCCGACAGGTTCACGCCGAAGGCAGCGATGCCCCGGCAATCCGGCTCTTCGGGTTGAAAGTAGTTGAGGGGTGCGTCACGGGCGCCGACACCGTTCGTTTGGTCGTCAGCACATCTGCCGACCCCAGCCCCTGGATGCTTACGGCCGGATTAGTGGACTCGCCGAGAAGAGGACCGCCGCGACAACGGCCAGCCCACTTTGAAGTCCGCTCTTACAACCTCGCGCGGCGCAACGCCACCTAACTCCCCGTTCGGCACCCAACTCACCGATCCCATCACCAGCATCGAAGGACATCCAACTATGCGCATCTCGGCCGTCAAGGAGATCAAGACCAAGGAAGCCCGAGTCGGTCTCACCCCAGCTGGCGTCGCCGTGCTCGTCGCTGACGGTCACAACGTGTTCGTCGAGCACAACGCCGGAACCCTTTCCGGCTTCTCCAACGACGAGTACGAGCGAGCCGGTGCCAAGCTCGTCGACCAGGCCGAGGCCTGGGCCAACGCCGAACTCCTGGTCAAGGTCAAGGAGCCCGTCTCCGCCGAGTACGGTTTTCTGCGCGACGACCTCACGTTGTTCGCCTATCTCCACCTCGCGGCAGACCGCCCGCTCACCGAAGCGCTCCTCAACACTAAGACCCTCGGGATCGCCTACGAGACCGTCCAGGACCACACTGGCCTGCCGCTGCTCACCCCCATGAGCGAGATCGCCGGCCGGCTCGCCGCCCACGCCGCAGCCACCTACCTCGCCGCCCCCGAAGGTGGCCCGGGCCGCCTCGTCGGCGGATCGCCCGGCGTCGTCCCATGCCGCGTGGTAGTCATCGGCGGCGGTGTCGTCGGCACCCAGGCCGCCCTCCTTGCCCTGGGCATGCAGGCCGAGGTCACCGTCGTGGACACCTCCGCGACAAGGATCCGCGAGCTCGGCAACCTGCTCGACGGCCGCGCCCGCGTCGTCATGAGCGACCCCGCCACCCTCGCCCGCGAACTCATCGGGGCCGACGTCGTCATCGGCGCCGTCCTGGTCCCCGGCCAGGCCGCACCGAAGGTCGTCTCCCGCACCGACCTCGCTCTGCTCCCCGAAGGTGCCCTGCTCATCGACGTAGCGATCGATCAGGGCGGCTGCTTCGAAACCTCACGACCCACCACCTACGCCAACCCCACGTACGAAATCGACGGAATCCGCCACTACTGCGTCGCAAACATGCCCGGCGGTGTCCCGCAGACCTCCACCCGGGCGCTGACGAACGCGACCTTCCCGTACCTGCGACGCCTCGCCAAACTCGGCCCCGCGGATGCTCTCGCCGCAGACCCAGCCCTAGCGCTTGGTCTGAACACTCAAAATGGCCTCATCATGCACAAGGGAGTCGCCGATGCCCTCCCCGATCTGCCAAATGCCTGACCCGAGACAAGCAACCGAGATGCCATCAACAATGCGGCCCGATGCTGAACTCACCTCGTCGTCCAACCGACCAGTCTCCAGAATGACCGTGCAGCAGACCCGGACGCTCGTGCTGGCTCGTGTATTCGCTCACCGGACCGATACGCCTGACATGGCGCACGCTGCGACAAGAGGTTCGACGATTGAACAGCGATCCTCAACGCAACACATCTCCAGTCCGAGCTCTCGTGACTCGCCGAAGCGTGGGGCGAGGTCCCGGAAGCCTGCGAACTTGCCGAGTCAGTGACAACAGATCCGCCGACATCTGTCCGCTGCTCCCGGTGAGGAATCCTCACAGTGGCGCCTTACTCACCTCTTTACGCACCTCAATCACCGCGAGAGGATGGTCAGCGATGAGAACAAGTGCGCAGCCCAGAGTCGATGAATCCCTTACCAGGAAGAGATTTCGCTCGCCATCGGCAACCAACGCTCATCCTTCGCTGGAAATCAGCGGTTCCGGGATTCGATACAGGCGACAGTGATGAGCCCGGGCCGCTGCGGCTCTTCCAGGGCGTCCTATCCCCCCGGAGATGTCACTCGTCCGTGGCCGGGGGTTCACGCGGGACTACGACTGACTGGAACGGCATGCCTTGGTCGTGAGCGTGCAGCGAAACTCAGTGGCCGGGCTCGCGCGAGATGTCCGCTTCCGAGAGGGGCGACCAGCCACTGACCGACGGCACTCGGTGTCAGTCGGTAGAGGGGTGGGGTTGACCCGGTTCGGCGGACAGGGTTGGTGTGGGGTTGGTTCACGCTACCTGTTCGTGGGTGGTGGCGTGGGTTGCTTCGAAGGTGGCGGGGCTGAGGTAGCCGAGGGTGGAGTGGCGTCGGCGGGTGTTGTACCAGCCCTCGATGTAGTCGAAGATCGCGCTGGTGGCGGCCTTGCGGGTCGGCCAGGTACGGCGGTGGATCAGTTCGGTCTTCACGGTGGCGAAGAAGGACTCGGCGACGGCGTTGTCCCAGCATTATCCGGCTAATCGGGGTTCTGCTGGGCAATTGACCGGTTAACGGGAGTCAGTTGCGGAGTCGGCGGAGTTGTTCTTCGTGGCTGCGGACTTGTTGGGCGAGGGTGTTGACTGCGGCGCGGAGCGTGGCGATCTCGTCGGTGATCGAGGTGATCGGTCCGTCTGGGGCGTGCTTGTGGTGTTCGACGATGGCGCGTAGTGCCGTGTTGCGGTAGAGCGTGGAGCGGCTGATCCCGGTGGCGGTGGCGATCGCGGTGAAGGTGATGGGTCGTCCGTCGCGGGCCAGGTCTGTGCAGGCACGCTCGACCTTGTTCAGGGTGTGGCTGGTGGTCATCCGGCGGTGGCCTTCGTGTCGGCGATCAGGGCGTCGAGGCGGGCGATGAGCTTGTGGTGGCGGTCGGCCTCGTCGATCCATCCTCGTTGTTCGGCGTCTCGGGCGAGCGCTTCGGCATCGACGCGTTGGGCGGCGAGGATCGGCAGGGATGACGGGTCGGCGCGGTAGCTGGGGCAGTGTTCGCAGATGTTGGCGTAGCTGCAGGCGCCCTGGGCGGGGGCGCGCAGGCAGAAGCCGCCGGCCATGCGTGACTTCAGCAGTGGTGTGGTGCGCCAGTCCTTGCCGCCGGTGATGTCGGCCAGCGGCAGCTGCACTCTTCCGGCCGGGCTGTTGCCGTCAGGCGGCGGCAACGTTTGCCGTTTGGCAAGTTCCAGGGCGCGTTCGTATTCGGTGCGGACGGTGGAGTCGAACAGCCGGCCGTAGCGCAGGCTCATCTCGGCGCTGACGTGGCCGAGCAGCGCCATCAGGGCTTGCAGGGACACTCCGGCGTTGACCAGGGCGGTCGCGTAGGTGTGCCGCAGTTGGTGGGAGGTGACGTGGTCCAGGCCCGCGGCGTGGGCAGCGTGGTCGAGTTCGCGGCGGACGCCCTGCTGGGTCAGCCTTCGCCCGAGGTAGGTGAACAGGAACTGCGCGGGGCGCCGGTAGCGCGGGTGCGGCATCGGTCGGCCGTGGGAGCGGATCTGGGTGATCCGGTCGATCAGGTCGAGGGTCTCGGTGTCGAGCGGGACCATCCGCTCGGTGTCCATCTTGCCGAGGGGAACCTTGAGCCAGGTGCCGTTGCCGTCGATCTCGTGCACGCAGCCCAGTTCCAGGTCGAGCAGCTCACCGATTCGCAGCCCGCAGGCCCGCTGCAGGCGCAGCGCCAGCGCGGCGAGTTCGTTGTCGGGATGCTCGGTCAGCGCAGCGGTCAGGCGCCGGTCAGCGTCGATGGGCAGGTAGCGCGGCAGGACCTGCGGGAGCTTGGGGATGTCGTCACGGAAGATCACCTTCCTGGGTGGGGCGTCGTCCCAGCCCCACTCGGTGACGTCGGTCAGGAATGTGGTCACGGCCATCACGCGCCGGTTGCGGTCGCCGATGCTGATCGGCTGCCCGTCCTTCTCGCTGACGATGTCGAGCAGCGAGGCCAGCCAGGGTTCGATGTGCCGGCGCCGGTCCAGGTTTCTGACGCTGGTCAGGTCGGGATCAAGGCTGGTCAGGAAGACCCCGAAGTGCTTGAGCCGGGTCGCCATCGCCGAGACGGTCTTGGCGCGACAGGTTGCCTTCTTGCGTTCCAGATAGCCGATCAGCTCGGCCCGGATCGGCGCGGCGACCTGCGCGAGGCGCTCGTCCAGCGGGACCGGGCCACCGGATCGGGGCAGCGAGTCGAGGATACCGAGATGGAACAGGACGGTCTGGGTGTTGCTGATCGCCGACAGGTAGTGGCGGTGGCTGGTCCCGGTGCGACGGGTGCGCTCGCGACAGGCTGCCGCGAGCCCGTCCAGGTCCTCTTGGAGCAATTCCTCGATCCGACGACCGGTCTGGATCAGCAACCGCACGGGGACCTGCGAACCGGTGCCCAGACGGACCCGCATCGTGAACCCGAGGCTCTCCGCAGCGTTCAGGAAACGGTCGACCTCGGCCTGCAGCGGGCCGCCTTCGATCTCCCGCCAGACCGAGGACAGCTTGCGTTCCAGCAGGTAGTCATACCCAGGGCGCAGACCCTGGTGGAGCATCAGGAACGTGATCAACGGGCGAGTCGACTGGTGCTCGGCCAACCGGTCCTGCAACGGCTGGGCGGCCCAGGCCTGCGGGTCAGGCCAGCGGCGCAGGAACCTGCGCGCGGACCGCTCGTAGGACGCGTTGCCGCGCCCCGTTGCCTCCAGCCGCTCGAGGTAGGCGGCCAACAGGTCCTCGCCGCGCAGGCGGGGCTCTGGGGCATCAACGGTTCTGGGCGCGGAGACGTTCGCGTGCTGCATCGAACTCGGCTTTCACGTGGGCCGGAGCAAGATGGACATACCGCGCGGTGGTGTCGACGTGCGCGTGCCCGAGCAGCGCCTGCATCACCGCGAGATCGACCCCGGCCTCTGCCAAGACGGTGCCGAACGTGTGCCGCAGCGCGTGCGGGTGCCCGCCCGTCACGCCCGTCAGATCCCGGTGGTAGCGGAAGATCGTGCGCAGCCCGGCCGGAGTCAAGCCCTGCCCGCGATGCGGGCCCTTGGCAACGAGGACGAGCCGGTCAGAGGTCGACTCGGGGCGTTCGGCGAGCAGATACACGTCGATCACCGAGGCGACGTCCGCGTCCAGCGGGACCCGTCGCTGCTTGGCGCCCTTGCCGGTGACCGTGACCCACCGGCCACCGATGTCGACATCCTTGACGTCCAGGCCAAGGACCTCACACGACCGCAGGCCGCACCACAGCATCAGCCCGGCGATCGCCCGGTCGCGCCACGTGCGCAGGCTCCCGACCAACTCGGCGGCCTCCGGCCCCGACAACGCGACCGGCAGCATCTTCGGTTCACGCAACCGCAACGCCGAACGGGGCTTGCGCCGCCGGGTCGTATGCGCGAGCAACCCAGATCGCTCCCCAGACACCGTCCAGCGCGCCTCCCGCCCCCGCGGCACCGGGTTCTTCGCATCCGGGGACCGCAGCCCGGCGAACGTGAACAGCCCGGAGATCGCCGCCAGCCGGCGGTTGATCGTCGTAGCCGCATACCGATCCACCCGCTGGCCGGTCATCGCGACCACGTTCGGGCCCGGCCGGCCCGGGACGGTCGCCTCCCGACAGGCCTTCAGATAGTCGAGCAAGACGCTGGTCGTCACCGCCTCCAGGTCGAGGTCCCGCTCGGTCAGCCAGCGGCAGAACGCGAGCAGGTCGTACCCGTAAGCCCGCACCGTCGCAGACGAGTAGTTCCGGTCCAGCAGATGGCCCAGATAGTCATCGACCAGCCCGAAACGCGCAGCCACTCCACCGGCGAGCACCCAGCCCTCACCGCGTTCCTCGAGCCGCAGCGCGGCCCTGGCGTCCATGAGCAACACATGTAGCACCACCGACCCACGCCACCACCGCAGCCACCAAACCACGGCGTGTCGCTGACCAGCAGGAACACCGTGATTAGCCGGTTAAGAGGGAGTCGCCGACGGTGCCGATCGACGGAGCCAGGCCGTGCAGTTGCAGGGTCTCGGTGAGGTGCACAGATGTATACTGAGATCCGGCGTCGGAGTGGTGAATCGCCTTGTTTTGCAGGGGATTTCCCTGCCTGGCGCGGAACACCGCGGCCTGGGAGATAGCTCGTTCGACGAAAGCAGTGTGCTTGGACCTCGAGCACTCCCAGCCGGTGATCAGCCCGGCGTAGGCGTCGATCACGAACGCCGTGTAGGCGAACGTACCGCCGGCCAGGCGCACGTAGGTGAAGTCGGCGACCAGCAACCGGTTCGGTGCCTCGACGGCGAACTGCCTGTTGACCAGGTCCGGCGCCCGGTCCGCGGACGGATCGCTGATGGTGGTGCGGACCTTCTTGCGCCGGGTCACACCCCGCCAGCCGTGGGCGCGCATCAACCGCTCCACGGTGCACCGTGCGACCTGGATGCCTTCGCGGTTGAGGTGAGCCCAGATCTTCACCGCCCCGTACAGCGACTCCGGCGACCGCCGGCCGTCGGGACCGGGCTCGTAGTACCCGGCCAGGATCTCGGTCATCGCCAGCTCCCACAAGGCGCGTTTCGACGGCGCCCGAGCGGCCCAGGCGTAGTAGGTTCTCGGGGCAATCTGGCAGCCGTGCGCACTCAGCGCACGGCAGATCGAAGCGACCCCGAACCGAGCCTTGTACTCGGTGATGAACCGGCAAATCAGCGCTGTCGCGGGTCGCTCTCCCGCACGAAGAAACTCGTCGCCGCCTTGAGGATCTCGATCGTCTGTTCCAGCTCGGCGTTCTTGCGCTTCAGCTCCCGGTTCTCCCGCGCCATCTGCGAGCTCACACCGTCGACCTCACCGGCATCGACCGCCGCCTGACGAACCCACCGGCGCAGCGTCTCCGGCGTCATCCCCAACCGACCCGCGACCGTAGTGATCGCCTCCCACTCACTGGCGTAATCACCTCGGTGCTCGGTCACCAACCGGACCGCCCTCGCCCGCGTCTGCTCGTCGTACTTCCTCGGCATGAATGCCACCTTCCCAACGAAGGAGGTGCGCATCAAACCCGGGGTGGTTCACCGACCTTGATGGCGGTGATCTCCGAGACCCGGGCGCCGGTGTTGTAGAGGGTGGCGAGCATGACGGCGTCGCGGTGACCGCTGTAGGTGCTGCGGTCGGGCGCGGCGAGGACCGCGGTGATCTGGTCGCGGGTGAGGTAGCCGAGTATCGGCTGGTCGAACCGTTTGGCCGGGATCGCCAGCACGCGTTGGGCGATCGGCAGCGATGCTGGGTCACGGAGTTGGGCGTAGCACATGAACGAGTGGATCGCGGCCAGGCGGGCGTTGCGGGTGCGGGTGCTGTTACCGCGCTCGGTTTCGAGATAGTCGAGGAAGTCCAGCACGAGCGGGGCGTCGATGTCGTTCAGTTCCAGCGCAGATGCTGGCGTGCCGGTGCGCTGCTCGATGAAGCTGAACAGCAGCCCGAACGCGTCGCGGTAGCTTTCGATGGTCCGAGCGCTGGCGCCGCGCTGGTCGATCAGACGGCGCAGGAAGAAGTCCTGCACAAGCTGTGCGAAGCTGATCTGCGGCGGTCTCATGACACACCTGCCGCATCGGTGCGGGTGAAGGCTTCGAACCGGTCGGCGATGATGCTCATCAGCTCCGGCACGGCAGACAGGTACCAGTACAGGTCGCGCACCTCCACGTGGCCGAGATAGGTCGCCAGCGCGCTGATCTTGGCATCGACGTCGACACCGTCGGCGTGCCAGGTCTGGATGCGGCGGACGACCATCCGATGCCGCAGATCATGAATACGTGGCGCGTGGGTGCGTCCGTGGGCGCTCCAGCCCAGCCGCTCGCGCAGCACCGTGAATGCGTGGTGTGCGGCGTTGTAGCCGATGCGGTCGCTGCGGTCGGTGCGGAAGAACGCCTGGTCATCGCCCGGCCGGCCGTGCAGACGTCGGCGGTGATCGGCGTAGTCTCGTAGCGGCCCGACCGCGCTCGGGTGCAGCGGCACCAGCCGCGTCCGGCCGCGTTTGCCGGTCACAGTGAGGACCCCGGCGTCCAGGTCGACGCCGCCGCAGGACAGTGCCAACGCTTCGGGGATCCGCAGCCCGGTGCAGGCCAGCAGGACGAACAACACGGCGTAGCAGTGCGGCCGCAGCCCGCCCACCGGGGCCAGCCCGGCCGCGGCCTGGATAAGATCGGCGATCTCGTCGTCGGAGTAGATATGCGGAGGCGAGCGGTGCCCGGTAGGGCCGAGCAGCCCAGGCGGCGGAACCTGCGTGGCGCCGTCGCGGGCGGTGAGGTGACGCAGAAACCCACGCACGGTGGTCAGCCGCCGGGCCGGGTTGCACGGATCGGCCGAGCGGGTCGCGCACGCCCAGTCCAGGCTCGCTTCCAGCGGGATCGGCCCGTCATGGCCGCGTTGGTCCAGGTATCGGGCAAACGAGCGCAGCATGCGTTCCTGGGTGGGTGAGCGGTATCCCAGGCCACGGCGCAGCTCGATGTAGTCCGCGACGAGCACGCCGACACGCCCGCTCACGACGTCACCGGCCAGGGCAGCGCGACCTCGCGCAAGGCCACAACATCCACCGCCGCGTAGATCCGGGTGGTGGCCAACATCCGGTGCCCGAAGACGTCGGCGATCTCGTGCAGGCTCGCCCCGTGATCCAGCAGCTGCGTGGCCAGCGAGTGCCGCAGCAGGTTCGCCCCGCCCGCCGGCGCGGCCACACCCGCGCGCCGCAGCGCGTTGTCGACCGCCCGGCCGACGATGCTGTCGCTGATCGGCGCACCCGGGCGAAGGCGATGCAGCACGAACACCTCTCGCACGTGCGTGTCCGGACGCGCGTGCTGCAGGTAGTCGGCCAGCGCCGAGCCCACCTCGTCCGGTAATGGAAGCAGCGCGCCGTGGCCGGTCTTCCGGGCGCGTATCCGCACCGTCGCGTTACGCCAGTCGATGTCCTCCAGCCGTAGCTGCACGACCTCGCTGGTTCTCAGTCCCAGCCGCGCGCTGCACAAGATGATCGCCCGGTCACGCAGCCCACGCGGTGAACTCGCCTCCAACGAGGCGATCAGCCGCTCGAACTCATCCGGGCCCAAATGCCGGACCAGACCCGTCCGGCGACGTGGCACCATCGGGACCACGTTCACCAACTGGTCGTCGCACAGGCCCTCGACATACAGAAAGCCGAAGAACGACCGCAACGCTGACGCGGCCAGCTCCACCGTCCCCGCCCTATAGCGATATGTCAGCTCACCGACGAACTCCCCACCTCACGCGGGCCAATCTCCGTCCCCGTCCCAGCAGCGCCGACGAGCACGGCCTGCAAGAACGCCCGCACATGCTCGACATAGTTGCGCCGCGTCCCCGCGCACACGCCGCGGACGCGGCCCAGATACTCATCGAACGCTACAAGCGGATCCTCTAGCCTCCGTCGATCGACCGTCACGCTGATCATCAGCCGCTCCTTGCCTCCCGAACTGATCGGACACAAGAAGCATCACGGTTATGTGCAGCAACAACGAGCGCCCACGAACGCAAGACACCAGCTCAGCGCCAGGACCGAACGCGTTCACCCAGCCGGACTGCACATAACGACGGACTGAGCCGAATAGGTTATGTCGCCACACCATCGAGTGTCCAGCGCGGCCAGCTGGTCGGGATCGACCGCGAAGTCGCGGCCGATCAGGTCCGGGCGGTCCGCGGCGTCCGGGTCAGTGATCGTGGTCTTCTTCCACCGTCGCGGCACGTGCCCGTGGCGCCCGGCGGCCCGCATCAGCCGGGCCACGCGTTTGCGAGAGCACCGCTCGCCTCGAGCCCGCAGCTCGTGGTGGACCCGCGGCGAGCCGTAGGTCTGGGTCGACTCGTCGTGGATCTCGATGATCTTGCCGGTCAGCTCGGCGTCGCGCCGCTCGCGCATCGAGGGGACATTGGCGCGGTGGGCGTAGTAGGCGGAACGGGAGACCTTCAGCAACTCACACGCCCGCTTCAGGCTGTGGTCGCCCGCCTTCTCCGCCTCGATGAACGAATAGCAGTTCACCGGGTCTCCTTCACGAAGAAAGCCGTGGCACGCTTGAGGATCTCGACATCCTCACGCAGCCGGCGGTTCTCCCGCCGCAACTGCGCGAGCTCGTCCTTCTCACTCGAGGTCAACCCGTCGCTGCGGGTGCCGGCGTCGCGCTCGGCCTGTCTCAGCCACGCCCGGACCGCGGTCTCGGTCAGATCAAAGTCCTTCGCAACCTGACCAACCGACCGATCGCCGCGCTGACACAGCTCGACAATCTCGGCCTTGAACTCAGACGTGAACGAACGACGAGGCCGCGGCTTCTTCTTGCCCATGGACTCCATGATGTACACCCTTCCGGAGCACGAGCTCCTGATCTCGGATGTCCGTCAAAACGGGTCAGGCCCAGGGGAGGCGAGGCCTCGGCACGTGGACACTCATCGTTTAGCTCATTTAATTGAACGGGAATCACTGGTCAACGTCGCGATCTTGCGACAACCGAATTTTCATGTTTCCGCAGGTCACGCGCATCTTCGGCAACCGCTGAGAGGACACGGCAGTCCTGGCCCGGTAAAGCGGTGGTTAGGGGTTCGAATCCCCTCACCGGCTCTCTCGCAGTGGTGTTATCCACGCCGGCGCTCTCGGGACGACGACGCCTCGTCGCGCGGGCAATTGCTAATCGATGCAAGCACAGCTGTGAGGAGACGGGGGCAGGACCGTTGACGGGGCCGTCCGTGGTCGCTGCGGTCGGTTACGTGTCCTGGTCGGCTGTTGGTGGCCGCGCTGCACGCGGGTGGCGGTGCTCGGCGGGCTCGTGATCGCCGTCGCGCTCTGGTTCATCACCGCTCTTTGCAGGCCTGTCGGTTCGTGCTCGGGGCGATTGTGCCAGGTGGGTGGCGCTCGTGGCCTGGACGCCCTCGACCGCGTCCAGAAGGGCGCGGACCTTGGTCGCTTCGGGTACGTCGAGTTCGGTGTGGATGTCGAGGGCCACCAGCCAATGATGGCGGGCCTTGTCGGCCGAGCGTCCATGGTAGGCGTGCGCCAGGCCGTCGTACGCCCGGGCCTGCTGGTACCGGGCACCGACACCACGGGCGACCACCAGAGCCTCCTCGTGGTGCGTGCATGCCTCGTCCGGCCGGCCGGCCATCTGGGCGGTGTATCCAAGGTTGTTCAGGGTCTCCGCCTCACCGAGGCAGAGGCCGTGCCGACGTCGCAGGTCGAGGGCCTGGTGCAGGTGGTCGAGCGCCAGGTCCAGCTGATGTCGTTGCCGGTAGAGGCAGCCGAGGCTGTCCAGGGTGGCGGCCAAGCAGTCACGGTTACCGGTCTGCCTATGGACCGCCGCCGCCTGCTGGAGCAGCGCGAGCGCATGCTCGTCCCGGCCGAGGAGTCGGCAGACCTCACCGAGCCTCTGGGCGGCCCGGGCCTGACCGTCCCGGTTGCCCAGCCGGCGGTGCAGCACGAGCGCAATTCCGAGATGCTCGAGCGCCTCGTCGTACTGTCCCAGCCGAGCCTGGATGCCGCCGAGGGCATGACGGGTGCGAGCCAGGTTGAGCATGTCGCCGAGCTGACTGTAATTGGACAGGGCCCGTCGGCAGAGGTCGAGCGACTCGTGATACTGATCGGCGGCCAAGCTGACCAGACCGAGGCTGTACAGCACGTGTGCCTCGCCCGCTGGGTCGTCGATCCGGTCGTACAGCACGAGAGCCTGCCGCAGCAGTTCCCTGGCCGACTCGATCAGGCCCCACCGGGCATGGACGCTGGCGAGATAGCGCAGCGCGTCCGCCTGCCCATGGTCGTCGCCACACCGGCGGGCCGCCGCCTGGGCGTGCCCGTGCAGGCGCTCCGCGTCGGCGAACAGCCCCTGGCTGTCGAGGTGCCGGAACAGGATGCGGGACAGGTCGACGGCATGCGCCGGCCAGCCGTCGGTCGCCCGGGCCGCCACCGCCAGCAGGTTCGTCCGTTCCCGGCCGAGCCATTCGGCGGCGGTCGCCGGATGGTCCAGGCCAGGAACGCTGCTTGCCCGGTAGAGCCTGGTCGGCAGCCGGCCTGCCGACGGGTGGCAGGCTGCGGTCGCGGACCGAGCGGAGCCGGAGTAGTGGTCGAACAGCCTGGTCAGAGCGGACCGGCGGGAGGACTCGCTCTCGTCCTCGGCGGCGGCGGTCGCGGCGTATGCGCGGATCAGGTCGTGCAACCGGTACCGGTCCGGCCGCGGACTCTCCAGCAGATGTACGTCGACCAGTTCTTCCAGCAGCCTGCTCGTCTCCGACAGCGGCGTGTCGGCCAACGCGGCGGCGGCATGACAGTCGAGGTCCGGCCCCGGGTGCAGGCCGAGCAACCGGAACACCCGTCGCTGGTCGGCGGCGAGCTTGCCGTACGACAGACCGAACGCGGCGGCCACACTGCTCCGCCCGGCCACCAGCTCACCAAGCCGGGTCCGCTGGTCGCGGAGCCTGTCGGCCAGGTGGGCCATCGTCCACGCAGGGCGGGCGCGGAACCGTGCGGCCGCAATCCGAACCGCCAACGGCAGCCTTCCGCACATATCGACGATCTGTTCGACCGGATCACCCGGGGCAGTCTCACCGGCGATCCGGTTGAACAGGCCGATGGCCTCCACCGACCCGAGAACGTCCAGCGACAGCAGCCGAGCACCGTCCAAGCCGGTGAGCCGCCGTCGGCTGGTTGTCAGCACGAGGCACCGGCCTGCGCCGGGCAGCAACGGCCGCACCTGCTCTTCGCTGACGGCGTTGTCCAGCACGATCAGAACCTGCCGCCGCGCGAGTTCGCTGCGGTACAGCGCCGACCGCTCAGGCAACGAGTGCGGGATCTGGCTGCCGGCACAGCCGAGGGCCCGGAGCATCCGGTCGAGTGCCTCCTCCGGATCGACTGGCCTGCCGCCGTCAGAGCCGCCGTGCAGGTCGACGAAGAGCTGCCCGTCAGGAAACTCGCGGGCGAGCCGGTGGCTGGCCCGGACCGCCAGCGCCGTCTTGCCGACCCCGGCCATGCCGTCGATCACGATCACCGCCGGCAGGCCATGGTCGCGAGAACCCTTGAGCAGCGCGGTCAGCTCTGCCGCACGACCGGTGAACGTGGGCAGGTCGGCCGGCAGTTGGGCCGGCGGAGCAGCCGGACGTACGGCGTCCGGCCGGCAGTCGCCGCGCAGCAGTGACTGGTGCACCGTCCGGAGCTGCGGCCCCGGTTCGATGCTGAGCTGTACGGCCAGCATCTTGCGGGTCTGTTCGAACAGTTCGATCGCGTCGGCGGTCCGGCCAGTCCGGCCCAGCGCCTCCATCAGCAGGCCGACCAGGCGCTCCCGGAGCGGGTATGCGGCGACCATCTCGGTCAGCTCAGCGACCAGACTTGGTCCCTCACCCAGCCGGAGTGCCACGTCGTACTGCTCTTCCTGGCCAGCGAGCCGCAGTTCGGTGAGCGCCGCTGCGGTCGCGGCCGTGCTGGCAGTGGGTGACGTGTCGGCGAGCGGCTCGCCCCGCCACAACCGGTCGGCCTGGCGGTAGGTAGCCAGGCTGTCGTCCAGTGCGCCGGTCCGTGCCGCGGACCGTGCGGCGGTGAGCAGTCGCTCGAATCGCCAGCGGTCCAGTTCCTGCTCGTCCACCCGCAGCAGGTATCCCGGCCGGCGGGTGACCAGCCGGTCGGCAGCCGACGCGGCGCGCAGTGCCCGGCGTAGGCGGGAGACGTACCCGTGGACAAGGTCTCGCGGCTCGGCCGGCGGCTGCTCGGGCCACAGCTCGTCCACCAGCCGGTCGACGCTGACCAGGGTGTTCGGCGAGCAGAGCAGCAGCGCCAGCACCGTCCGGATGCGCGGCGGGCCGATCACCAGTTGCCGGCCCTGCTCACGGGCTTCGAGTGGACCCAGAACCAGGAACTCCATGGCACCCCCCAGGCGCTCTGGGTAGTCATCTTCGTCCATCGGTGCCCGTCCGGCCAGTGGTGGCGAGCCAGGCGACCAGCTTTCAGCCAGGTTCTGACCAGGCGACCACGGCAGCCTGAGCGATGCCGCGCCGCACACCGTGGCGCGGATCCAGCCCTAGGGGAAGGATTTCGGATGCGATCTCGACTACTCGCCGTTGCGGCGGGACTGACCCTCGCCGCGGCAACCCAGGTGGTGCTCGCGGCTCCGGCCAGTGCGGCGTGCGGCCACGACACCCACCCGGACCTGTACAGCGGCGGCGGAATCTACTTCCAGGAGAACGGCACCTACATCCGCACAGGTCCGCACGAGGGCTGTACTGCCTTGGGCATCGGCTATGCGGGCGAAGGTATCGACGTCCACTGCGTCGTGTACAGCGAACACACGAACTGGCAGGTCTGGTTCTTCGTCCGCGACCTCGACGATGGAACCGCCGGCTGGGCACGCCGCAACGACTTGCGCATCCCCAACACGGTCACCGTCCCGTTCTGTGTTCAGTGATCCTGCGATGAGGCGGACCGGCGGTCGCCCGGCGGCCGCCGGTCCTGATGTCTGCACGGCACTATCCAGTCCGCAGATGGACAGTGCGGCGACGGAGTGCTGCGGTCCTGCACGGCACAACCACAGGTCGTCGCACCAAGGCCGCCCTGACCGCCAACAGTCGCACCGAAATGACAGTGATTCCCCGGACGCGGCAGGCCGGTCCTGATCCTTAGCCTGCAAGGACGGGGCCCGTGACACGGGTCGGGGGGAGGATTCGACATGTGCAAGAAGGTGTCGGCCGCATTGTCTGCGCTAGCAGTCGTGTATGGCATTACCACCACGGACGTGCCGGCGGCGCAAACTGCGACCACCGGCAGGGTCTCCGTCGTCTACGGGAACTGGAACTGCCCGAACGGCGGCAAGGTCACCGCGATCCAGGCGTCGAACGCGGGCCTGTGGAAGACGAACTGGGACCGGGGCGATGCCGTCATCACCCCGAAGGTGCACTTGGGTCAGAGCAACACGATCAACGCAAACCTCTACTGCAGCGCAACGCGGGCACGACGCGGCGTGTACGTGTACGCCACCAACCGCACCTTCACACCCACGGCGAACGATCAGACATTCTGGCTGTGATCCTTGCCCGCGCTCAGGTGGTGGGTGCGCGAGCGGCACCGGCAGCAGCGGATTCTCCGGATCGTGCCGTTGCTGCCGCACGGCAGTGTGTACGTCGACGACGACGTGTCCGGCGTACGGGCCGAGATCGGGACCGGACGTGAACCGGTCGCGGGTTGATCGCGCCGTACCTGATCGTCGCCGAGAGGAACGTGATGTCACTGCCGCCGGAGCCGTGCGGGTTCGAAGACTCGGGCTGTCCACGAAGGAGATCGTCGAGGTCCAGTCGTTGATCGCCGAGAAGATCAACCTTCGCAACGCCATCGAGAATCGCTGACCGTCGAGCAAGCTTTCATGCATGCAAGCTGTCAGCCGTTGCCAGGCTCCGGTGGGGCGCCCGGAGCCTGGGCGGGGCGGGTTCAGCGGGCGAGCGGTATCGCGAGGTCGACGACGCGCGCGTTGCTCGGGAACGAGCCGAGGCGGGTTGCCTTGCCGGTGGTCAGGCCGATGTCGTACAGACGCATACGGCCGCCGGTTTCCAGTACGGCGAAGCCGCGGTTGCCGTCGCGCCGGGTCGAGATGTCGAACCCGGCCCATGGGCCGACGTCGATGGTGAGCTTGCCAGTGGCGGCGAGCAGCCCGGCGTTCGCGGGCGACTGGATGACTACCTGGTCGAGCATGGTGTCGATGTCGAACAGCGTCGTCGCGGTGTTCGGGTCGAGGTCGTTGTTCGTGTACGCCGCGGCCGTCACCTGGGTCGCCGTCGTCGGCGGGGCGGGCGGGACGCCCGGGTAGGCGAGCGTGCCGTCGGTGGCGGTCGTGCCGGCGGCCGGCGTACCGGCGGGGTCGTCGAGGTTGTGGCGCAGGTTCTGGCCGGTGTCGCTGATCACCCGCAGCCGGTTCGCGGCCGGGTTGAAGTCGACGCCGAAGTTCTGGCCGGCCAGCGGGACGGTGAGCTGGGAGACCTTGGTGGTCTGGCCGAAGTTGCGGGTGGTGTTGATGGTGTAGATGCCGCCCCGGTCGCCGACGCCGTACAGCTTGCCGTCCTGGACGCGGTAGTCGATGCCGACCAGGCGCTGGTCGTCCTTCAGTCCCTGGACCTTCGCCGTACGGCGGATCTTCTCGGCAGAGGTGACGCGGAACGTCACCAGGCGACCCTTGTCTGTCAGGCCGACCGTGTCTGAGCTCTGGACCGTCGCGGCCGGTGCCGTCGCGGTCTGCTGCGCTGCCTCTGTCCTGGCGCCGGCCGTGGCCTGTGTTGCGTTGCTGAGGAGCAGGGCTGTTGCGGGTAAGGCGATCGCGGCCAGCGTCGCCGCGAGGACCCGGACGCGTCGTCGTGATTGATGCATGCTGATTCACCCTCTCGATCGCGGCGCCGAACCACCCGGCGCCTCAACCACCTCTTCGACACCGTCCGTCGATCGGATGTGCTCGGGCGGTGTGGTGTCCGATAGACGGCAAGTGGGCTGGTACGTCGAGCCCGGGTGCGGCCGCTGTCACCCGGGAGGGATGAGGTTTGGGCTGCTCCTCGCGTCGAGAATCGACAGCAACTGGAGGAGGCAGCATGTGGTACGTGGTCATGTTCTCCCTGCTGGCGATTCTCTGCGTGGTCGTGGTTCTGATCCGCAATGCTCGCGCGCACGCGCGCGATGACGCCGCCTCGCCGGGGAGGGTCGCCCAGACCCACACCGCGTCGGGACATGCCGCCTCGAGCCACACCGAGGAGGACCGGGCTCGGCGCGAACGCAAGCGCCGGCGTGCACAGTCGAAGGCTGATCGCCGCAAACGCCACTGAATCATTGGCTAGGGCGGGCGTCGCTTGGGCTGACTGGAGCAGATCGACAGGAGGTGTCGCGCGCCGGCGGCGTCACGCACGCTCAGGTGACTGGCCATGCCGCTGTAGTGGGGGTCTACGTCCTGTCGATTTGTACCTCGTGGGTCTGTGGGGAGGATCGTGTGCCCGCACTGACCAGTCGCACTCCCCTAGTCCGCTCCCGGGCGCCGAAGGGCGCAACCCCAGATCGGCTGATCAGAACGTTGCTTGATGCGGCGCTAGTTGCTGTGAGCAACGGCAGTGCGGCGGGCCGGCGGTGGCAGCGATTCGCTGCCGGTGCGTCGGCGAGCCATGCGGTGGAACCGATTCACTGCCCTGCGTCCGCGAACCGTGCGGCAGAAGCGATTCAATGCCCTGCGCCGGCGAACCGTGCGGTTGAACTGATTGACTGCCGGTGCGTTGGCTGCAGCGATTCACCGCCGGTGCGGCGGCGACCAGCGCGGTGGCACCGATTCACCGCCGGTGCGGCGGCGACCAGCGCGGTGGCACCGATTCACCGCCGGTGCGTCGGCGAGGTGTGCGGTGGCACCGATTCACCGCCGGTGCGGTGGAGAGCGCGGTGGGGCCGAGCACTGCCGGGGCGTCGGCGAGGAGCGAGGTGGGACCGGTTCACTGCCGGGTGCGGTGGCGTGGAGCGCGGTGGGATCGGTAGACGGATTGCGTCGGTGGCGGTGCGGGGGTTGGCGGGTCAGCGCTCGGTTGCCGTCGGTGGGCGGGGGAGCCCGGGGACGGCAAGGCCGAGAGCTGGGTCGTCCGCATCTACCGTGGCTTGCAGGTGTTCTGTGGGGTGCATGGTTTGCGGTTCTTGGTGTCTTGGGGTGGCGACGGGGTTGCGGGATCGTTGGGGCAGGTGTTGGAGGGTTTGTTCGGTTGGGGTTTGGGGGGTTGGGGGCAGGCGGGGCGGGTTAGGACCTGGCCGACTACTTGGCGCATTGCTGGAGCCCAGCCGACGGCGGCTGTTGTCGGCTCCTGCGCCGGGGTTGGAGCGGTGGACGGCGCGGAGGTTCGGTCGGATGGCGCCGGGGTTGGTGAGTCGGCCGACGACCCGGAGTCGGCTGGCGCCGGGGTTCGGTCGGCGGATGGCGCCGGTGAGGGTGAGTCGGTCGGCGACTCGGGGGTGGACGGGTCGGGCACGGAAGGCGCGGGCTCGGTCGCCTTTGGGTCGGACGGCTTCGGGTCGGAGGCCGTCGGGGCAGACGGCTTGGGCTCGGGCGGTCGTGTGGTGTCGGGGTCGGACGGTCGCGTGGTGCTCGGCGTTGATGGCCGGGTCGGATCCGAGGTGGTGGGGCGGGTCGTAGTCGGGGCGGTCGGGCGAGCGGTGGTCGGGGCGGTCGGGCGGGTCGTAGCCGGGGCGGTCGGGCGGGTCGTAGCCGGGGCGGTCGGGCGAGCGGTGGTCGGGGCGGACGGGCGGGTGGTGGACGGGCGGGACGTGGGTGGGGCGGACGGGCGGGTCGTGGGTGGGGTTGGGGTGGTGGGGTTCCAGAGGGGCGGTTTGGTTTGGTTGGTTGGCCAGGGGATGGGGCGCCAGGGGCGTACTGGTGGCGGGGTGGTTGGGTCGGGTGGGAGTAGGTCGCCGGTTGATGGGAGGGCGGTTATCCGGCCGGACTGGTACATGCGGGACAGGGCTAGTACTACGCGGACGTAGGAGGCGGCGTTGTTGTAGCGGCGTACTGCTTGGGCGGCGCGGGCGGGGTTGGTGAGGTTGGAGGTGTTGGTGCAGAGGTATTGGGCGGCGCCTTGGGTGGCGTCGAAGAGGTTGTTGGGGTCGGCGAAGCCGTCAGCGTTGGCGTCGGCGTTGACCGCGCGCCAGGTGGTCGGGATGAACTGCATCGGGCCGACCGCGCGGTCGTAGGTGGTGTCGCCGTCGAGGGCGCCGTTGTCGGTGTCGCGGATCAGGGCGACGTTCGGGCGACCGTCGAGGGGGATGCCGCGAATCCGGCGGGTCGCCGAGCCATCGGCACGCAGCTGGGCACCGCCGAACCGGCCGTGGTTCGACTCGACCCGGCCGATCGCAGCGAGCAGCGTCCACGGCACCCCGCAGCCGGGGTCGCTGACCGCCAGCCGTGCCTCAGCCTGCTTGTACGCCCGTACCGCGACGTCCGGGATCCCGCTCTCGCCGAGCGTCTTGATCACCGGTGCGCCGGCAAGCACCATCTGCACCGGTTTCGCGACCCGGCCGGGCCCGGCGGGGACCGCCTCCAGCTGCTCCGGTTCGACGTACTCGGCCAGCACCTCGTCCTCGATGAACGGGTCGTAGCGAACGGTCACCGCAGGATCGGAAAGCGGTGCAAACGCCAACCCTGCAAGGGTGACCACCGCGGCGATCGAGCCCCCCAACTTCCAGCGACTCTGGTCGGCCGGCACCCGGCGATGCCGAGCAGGGTGTCGTCGCAGTACAGGTACACGCATGATCCCGATCCCTCCGCCGTTGCTCTCCGAGGTGTTCGGGGCGGGCGGCGGAGCGGATCGGAGGAGGTTCAGCCGGTGATCTGGCCGGCGAGCTTCTCGGCGTCCTTCTGGCTGTAGTTGCCGGTGATCTGGAGCTTGCCGCCGGGGATGGCGGACTGCACGGCCGGTGCGGCGACGACCTGGTTGCGTACGACGATTGCGAGCTGGTTGAGCGGGGTCCGCTGGGTGGCGAGGTCGCCGGTGAGCTTGGCGAAGAGCTGGGCCCCCGAGTCATCAAGTGTCAGGTTCACCAACCACCCGGTGTTCTCGGGCGCCTGCCCGGCCTTCACCTCGGTCACGTGGCTGCCGTCGAGCTCGACCTTGCCGAGCACGTAGTTGAAGCCATCCAGACCGCACACGCTCGGAGACGCGGCCGGCGATGCGCTGTCGCAACCACCTGGCGAAGCCTTCAGCACGCGCCGGAACTGCACTGCGTCAGCAGACGACGGCTTGATCGCTACGGCCGGCGGGTCAGGCTCGTTGGCCAGCCGTACGACGACCACCGCACCGACCGCCAGCACAGCGATCAGGATCAGCACGAGTACGCCGACCAGCACAACCGGACCGCGGCTCCGCTGAGGTGGGACGCCATAAGCCATGACAGCAGATGCTATGCGCCGATGAAGTCACCCACGGAGCAGCCGGGAGGCGAGTTCGGCGTTGCGGTGGGCGAACGCCTGCCAGAGCAGCGGGGTGGCCGCCACCCGATCGCGCGCGACTGCCTCGGAGACGAGACGCTGGGTCCACGTACACATCCGGCCGGCGCGTACCCGGAACTGCACCAACACACCGCCGGCCCATCCGTAGACATCTGCCTCGCGCGGCTCCAGCCAGGACACCTTCTGCTCGGCGACGATCCAGTCGATCGCCGCGATCTCCTCCTGCAACTTCGCCGCGAACTCGAACCGGAGCTCGGCGGCCGCGCGATCCCGCCGCCGTTCCAGCTCACCCCGTACTTCGTCGACTGCCGCAGGTTCACGTTCGAGTACGGCGATTGCCGTGCGAGCGAGCGTCTCCCGATCGGCCGCGCCGACCCCGAGCAGTTCGGCGAACTCGCGCGCCGAACCCTTCGTCGTACCCGCGTAGGTCAGCGGCAGCACCCGATGGAGCGCGGACAGCGCCAGCCGGACCTGGACCCCGCCGAGGTAGGGGCCGAAGTGCGGCGCCGGCCCGGTGGGCACATGGGTGAACCGCAGCTCGGACCGCTGAGGGCCTTCGTCGTACCGGATGTAGCCGACGACTTCCTGACCGCCTTTGGTCCGGTTCCAGCGCGGTTTGGAGTGCTCGAGCAGGTTGCGTTCCAGCCAGGCCGCCTCGTGCGCCGAGTCGCACCACACGCCCTCGACCCGGTCGATGCGCTCCACCATCCGGCGCAGCCGCGGCCGGTCCCCGAGGTTCGTCCAGTACGACTGCACGCGTCGGCGCAGGTTCACCGCGCGTCCGACGTACAGCACCTTCCCGGTCGCATCCCGGAACCGGTAGACGCCCGGCCCCACCGGGAGGCTTCGTGCCGCAGTCCGTGCCGAACTCACCCGGTCATTGTCACTTGCCGGCGACCAGATCGAGCCCGACCGTGCCGTCGGCCCGCCGAAGTTCCATGCGGTCGTGGTCGATGGTGTAGGTGAGTTTGCCCTTCAGCCTGGCCAGTACGGCGTCCTGCAGCCGAAGCGCCTCGCCCGAACAGCCCTCGTTGGTGACGATCAAGTCCCCGAAGGTCAACGTGGTGCCGCTCTGCGTGACCGTGCCGTGGAACTGGTTACAGCTGGTCGTCCCACTGACCTTGCCGCCGACGATGGTGAGGGTGGCCGGCGGCACGCTGTAGTAGTGGTCGACGATCTCCTTCGTCACCAGGCCGTCGACGTTCCAGATCGTCCCGGCGAGCGGAACGTCGGGTTCGACGACCTCCCGGTCCTGCAGCACGATCGTCGTACTCCCCCGGGTGATGGTGAGGCGGTCGCCCTCGACCTTCCAGGTGGGGCCCTCCGACAGCAGCTCCCCAAACCATTTCTCCTGAGCGTCCACGGCCGCACCGCAGCTCATCTCGGTCCCGCCGTACGCCGTCATCGCCAGCGTGCCGCCGTTGAGCGAGGCCTCGCCGCCCATCTGGTTACACCCGGCATGGAAGCCCAGCGTGCCGTCCCTCGTGAAGTCGAGTCGGAGTCGTGTCCCGCGAACGAGCTGCTTGTCCTTGCCGTCCTCGGTGACCCGCACCGACAGGTACGACGTACCAACCGGTGAGCCGGTGGTGTCACCGGCTGCCCCCACCTCGTTACCGCAGGCGGTCAATGCCATCCCTGCCAGCAGCACCAGCCCCAGGATCTTCATACTCCGAGGACGTCAGACGGACCCCGTTCGTTGCATGACCCGATCGTGTGATGGGATCTGTGGCTGGGTTCCCCGGGTCGTCGGGTTACCGTCCAGGCGCAGGTCGCCCGCTCGGGGAGCGTCCCGGGGAACCCACCACTCAGTTCTTCGCGACCATCAGCCAGCTGACCTGGATGTCGGGGGCGCGGGTCGGGGCGATGGTGACGGTGAGCTTCCCATCGGCGCCCACTTCACCGGCGTACGACGCTGCCGTCGGCGTCGCCGTGAACAGGCGCTCGGTGTCGACGACCGTGCCGTTGACCGAGACCGAGGCGGCGCGATTCGCCCACGGCCAGGGGTCGTAGTAGCCGGCGTGGACTGTGTAGCTGCCGGGTTCCAGACCGCCGAAGGTGTAGACGAGCGGCTCGTGATTCTTGGCGTAACGCAGTGTCGTGTAGAGATCACCGGTGCCGGAAGGCGCGCTGGAACCGGTGTATCCCCAGGTAGTCCCAGTAGCTGGGTCCGTCCCCAGCGGTTGCTCGGGAGCGGAGTTCAGCAACGGCGAGGCGACCTCGGCCAGACGGGTCCAGTCCGGCGTGGCGGTGCCGCCGGCGTTCACGGCGTACCGCAGACCGCGCGGGACGACGACCACGGACCGGGTGAAGGTCCGCCCATCGGCAAGTGTCCCCTTCAGTTGCGCCGGACCGGGCTGCGCGATCGAGGCCGCGTCCCAGGTGACGCCGACCTGCGACGAGCCGCGAGCCGTGGTCACTGTGACGGTGCTGGGCAGCGTGCTGGTGTCGTTGAGCCACACGTGGTCCGGGATGGCCGACGTGACAGTCCAACGTGTGTAGGGCTGCAGATCCTTGAGCGTCCACTCCTGGTCCGGGCCGATCGTCAGCGCACCGCCCTCGCCGAAGCTCATCGGCATCCACACGTACGGCGCGTTCGCAAGGTCACTCGGTGTCCACCGGTCACCCATGAAGACGAACTTGTTGTGCTTGCGGTCGACCGGGATCACGTTGGTGCTCTGCGACCGGTACGTGTTCGCCGCCCCGGCGCCCGGCACCGGGTTCCCGCGATCGGTGAACTGGCCGAGGATGTTCTGCGAGGTCGCGTACCGCGCCGGGTTCGGGTCCCAGCCGGTCGCGCCCGACGTCACCAGGTAGTAGGTCCCCTCGGACTTGAACATCGCTGGCGCCTCGCGCTGGTTGCACGGCAGTGTCCGGACGAAGTCCTTGCCCTGTACGGCGTTCTCCGGCGCGGCGGACAGGTACGTGTAGGACTTGTTCAGCCTGGAGATGTACATCGTCCGGTTCTCCTCGGACGAGTAGATGATGTAGCCGGTGCCGTCGTCGTCCACGAACAGGTTCATGTCCCGGGCCATCCCGCCGGCCGGGTCGAACGCGGACGAGGTGCCGCACCACGGCACCGAGTCGCTCGGAACCCGGTTCAGCCGGTAGGAGTCGATCCAGCGGAACGGGCCGACCGGCGAGTCCGCGATCGCGACACCTGCCTCGGCCCGGGCGTACGTCGAGGTGCTCGTCGGCGACGACGGCCCGTCGGAGTGCACCCACATCACCCACTTGCCGGTGGCCTCGTTGTAGATCACCTTGGGCCGCTCGAGGATCGACGGCCGCGCCCAGCCGTCCTCGCGGACGCTGTTGGTCGACAGGTCACGCCACACGATCTCCTTCTGCGCGGCCGTGTATCCCTTGTAGAGCTTCGCGAAGTACTTGTCGTTCTCGAACTGGTCGACCGAGCTCAGCGCACGCAGCGCGAGACCCTCGTCCTTCCAGTTGTAGAGGTCGTACGACGAGTAGACGTGCACGCCGGGGCTGTCGAAGTACCCCTCGCTGCGGTCCTCGCCGTACCAGTAGTAGATCCGTTGTCCCCGGTTGTCGGTCGCCGGCACGACCTGACCGCCGTGGGCCTGGACGACCTGCCCGTTGGTGTCGAGCCACGGCTGTCCCGGGCGGAAGGACTCGTACTTCTCGGACGCTGCGGCGGGGGCGGCACCGGCGACCGGGACCAGCAGGATCGCCAAGGCTGCAACGGCTGTTCGGAACATCGTGACTGTCTCCTCACCAGGCGAAAACGTGCGCCTCAATCTGCTGCGCCGACCTCGTGACTTCAACGGTCCGTACACGTTCGAACACAGTCGATCCGCTCAGAACTCTTCCCGGTAACCGTTTCAAACGGGGTCTTGCTCCGCGGCTGGATCGTGCCGCATGCTGTCGGCCAGTCCGCGCGCTCACCTGTGGGGGATGGGGCCGGGCGGGTGAGGACTATCTTGGCCTGGGGGCTCCATCATGTTTTCCGCCAGAAGAATGCTGGCCGCAGTGTGCGTGCTGTTGCTGGCGCCGGTGACGACGATCGAGCCGGCACGCGCTGCAGTCGCGCCGACCGGTTTCAGTGAGCAGGTCGTGTTCGGCGGGCTGACGGACCCGACGAACGTCGCGTTCTCCGCGGACGGCCGGGTCTTCGTCGCCGAGAAGAGCGGACTGGTCAAGGTCTTCGACTCGCTCGACGACAGCACCCCGAGCGTGTTCGCCGATCTGCGCACGAAGGTCTACAACTACTGGGATCGCGGCCTCCTCGGCCTGGCCCTGCACCCTGACTTCCCCGCCGACCCGCGCGTCTACGTCCTCTACACGTACGACGGGCTGATCGGCGGCACCGCCCCGAAGTGGGGAACTGTTGGCGGAACCAACGACCCGTGCCCGTCGCCGCCCGGCCCGACCGGTGACGGCTGCCAAGCCAGCGCCCGGTTGTCCGTGCTGACGCCGAACGGCACGGCCGTCGCCGAGCAGGTGCTGATCGAGGACTGGTGCCAGGTGTTCCCGAGCCACTCGATCGGGTCGATCGAGTTCGGTCCGGACGGCATGCTCTACGCGGGCGGCGGCGACGGCGCGAACTTCAACTACGCCGACTACGGCCAGGACTCCCTCCAGTCCTCCGACATCACGCCCGACAACCCGTGTGCCGACCCGCCGTCGCCGACCGGCACCGCGCTGACCCCGCCGACGGCCGAGGGCGGTGCGTTGCGCGCCCAGGACATCCGCACCAGCGGCGACCCGGCCACGCTCGACGGATCGATCATCCGGATCAACCCCGACACCGGCCTGGCCGCGCCCGGCAACCCGATGCTGAGCAGCCCGGACCTGAACGCGCGCCGGATCGTCGCGCACGGTCTGCGCAACCCGATGCGCTTCGACTTCCGCCCCGGCACCAACGAGCTCTGGGTCGGCGACGTCGGCTGGAGCGCGTGGGAGGAGATCAACCGAATCGTCAGTCCGACCGCGGGCGTGACCAACTTCGGCTGGCCCTGCTACGAGGGCTCGGCCAAGCAGAGCGGGTACGACGCGAACGACCTGAGCATCTGCGAGAACCTGTACGCCGCCGGTTCGTCGGCGGTGGCAGCGCCGTACTACGCCTACCACCACTCCCAGAAGGTCGTGGCCGGTGAGAGCTGTGGCACCGGCAGTTCGTCGCTCACCGGGATGTCCTTCTACGAGGACGGAAACTACCCACCGGAGTACGACGGCGCGCTCTTCTTCGCCGACTACAGCCGAAAGTGCGTCTGGGCGATGCTGCCCGGCGCCGACGGCTTGCCCGACCCGGACGAGACCGTCACGTTCGCCTCGGGCTACGGCACCACCAGGCTGCAGACCGGGCCGGGCGGCGACATCTTCGCCGTCGACTACGACAACGGCCGGATCATCCGCTACGTCTACAACGGCACCAACAACCCGCCGACCGCGATCATCAACGCGGACCCGACCTCCGGCCCGAGCCCACTCACGGTCACCTTCGACGGCACCGCCTCGAACGACGCCGACGGCGACGCGCTCAGCTACGCGTGGGACCTCGACGGTGACGGCCAGTACGACGACTCGACCGCAGCGACCGTGCAGTACACGTACACGGGCAGTCGCACTGTGACTGCCAGACTGCGGGTGAGTGACGCCCAGGGCGGCATCGGCACCGCGACGACCGAGATCGACGTGGCCAACGGCCCGCCGACCGCGACCATCACCGCACCGACCCCATCGACGAAGTGGAAGGTCGGCGACACGATCAGCTTCGCCGGCACGGCGACCGACGCCGAGCAGGGCACATTGCCCGGGTCGGCGCTCACCTGGGCGCTGATCATGAACCACTGCCCGAGTGACTGCCACGCGCACCAGATCACCACGATGACCGGGAGCAGCGGCACGTTCACGGCACCCGATCACGAGTATCCGTCGTACCTGGAGCTCAAGCTCACCGCCCGGGACGCCGGCGGGCTGACCAGCGTGAAGAGTGTGCGGCTGGATCCGCAGACCGTCGGCCTCACCTTCGCGACCCAGCCGGCCGGCATGAAGGTCACGTACTTCTCGAAGACGGTGGGCACGCCGACGACCAGTACGGCGATCGTCGGGTCGAACGGATCGCTGTCCGCCGACCTGCTGCAGCCGTCGGCCGGCAAGCTCTACCGGTTCGCGTCCTGGTCCGATGGCGGCGCGCGGAACCACAACTTCACCGCGCCGGCCACGCCGACGACGTACACGGCGACGTACGTCGCGAAGCGGAACCTGGCGCTCAACCGACCGGTGGCCGTCTCCAGCGTCTACACCGCGGGACGTGAAGGACCGAAGGCGGTCGACGGGTCGATGACGACGGCGTGGTCGAGTGCGCGGAGCGATCCGCAGTGGCTGCGGGTCGACCTCGGCTCGGTGAAGCTGGTCGACCGCGTGCTGCTCAGCTGGCTGGGGTCGGCGTGGGCGAAGTCGTACCAGATCCAGGTGTCCGGGAGTGGGCGGACGTGGAAGACCGTCTACTCGACCACGGCCGGGGACGGCGGCACCGACAGCCTGACGTTCACCCCCAATTACGCCAGGTACGTGCGGATCAACGCGACGGCCCGGGGTGTCGCGGGGAGCTACTACTCGCTGTGGGAGTTCGGGGTGTTCCAGAACGCCGGCCCGATCAGCGGGATCGGCGGGAAGTGCGTCGACGTCTACCAGGCCAACTCGGCCGACGGGACGCCGACGGTGCTGTACACCTGCCACAGCAACGCGAACCAGCAGTGGACCCAGTTCGAGGACGGCACCATCAGGGCGCTGGGCAAGTGCCTGGACGCCCGCGGTACGGCGCTTCGCACACCGGCTGTCCTGTGGACCTGCGACGGCAGCGCAGGCCAGAAGTGGCTGCCACGCCCGAACGGCACGCTCATCAACGTCCGCGCCGCCCAATGCCTCGACGCCACCGGCGGCTCCAGCGCCAACGGCACCCGCCTGATCCTCTACACCTGCCACTCCTCCCTCAACCAGAAGTGGGTCCTGCCGTAACCACATCACGACCCGTCGTTGGGGTGGTGTTCGGTCCGGGGCCAGCAGGTGTTCACCTGCGGCGAGGAATGTCGCGGTGACGTTCCAGGGAGGGACCCATGATGCGACGGTTGGTTGTGGTGGGCGCGGCGGCTGTGGTCGCGACGGCTTTGGTGGCGGGTGGCGCCCAGGCTGCGAGCCCGGAAGCGCAGGTCGTCGGTACGGCGACGCTGCCGGACATCCCGCTGGCGGCGTTCTCCAACACGTTGCTGCCGGGCAGTGTCGCGAACGACCGGAGCGTCGACCTCGGCGGGATCGGCAGCGACCTGTTCCCCGCCGGGCGGCCGGGTGAGTTCTGGACCGTCACCGACCGCGGCCCGAACGGCCAGATCAAGATCGACGGCGTCAACCGCCGTACCTTCCCGGTGCCCGGCTTCGACCCGGCGATCGTCAAGGTGAAGGTCTCCGGCAGCAAGCTGCAGGTGCTGACCGCGATCCCGATCACCACCCGCCACGGCGCGCCCGTGACCGGCCTGTCCAACCAGGTGAGTCGCGACGAGATCCCTTACACGTACGACGCGTCCACCCGGCTGGACCTGAACCCGAACGGGCTGGACACCGAGGGCATCGTCCGGGCGCACGACGGGACGTTCTGGCTGGTCGACGAGTACAGCCCGTCGCTCGTACACGTGTCGGCGCGCGGCATGGTGCTCGCCCGGTACGTGCCGAAGGGCCTGTCGCTGACCGGCGCCGACTACCCGGTGATCGAGGCGCTGCCGTCGATCTTCCTGACCCGCAAGGGCAATCGCGGCTTCGAGGGTCTCGCGCAACTGCCCGGCGGTGATCTGGTGCTGGCGTTGCAGAGCCCGCTGCTCAACCCGACCAAGGCGGTCGGCGAGGCTTCCCGGACCACGCGCCTGCTGCGCTTCTCGCCGCGCCGCGGGAAGGTCACGGCGGAGTACGGGTACCAGTTCGACCCGGTCGGGGTGGTCGACCCCGGTGAGGACGACACCACGGAGCTGAAGATCTCCTCGGTCGTTGCCGCAGGCCCCGAAACCCTGTTGGTCCAGGAGCGCACCGACAACGCGGCCCGGCTGCAGACCGTCGTCCTCAAGTCCCGCTACGACATCCTCGGCAGCCGCTGGGACGACGCGGCCACGACACCCTCGCTGGAAGCCTCGGCGAACCCGCCGGTGCTGCCGAAGAAGCTGTTCCTCGACCTCAACACGATCCCCGGCGTGCCGAAGAAGATCGAGGGCGTCGCGTTGGTCACCCCGCACACCCTGGCTGTCATCAACGACAACGACTTCGGCATGACCGACGGCCCGGCCGCCTTCGACGCCGCCGGCAACCTCGTCGACAGCGGCGTCGAGACCAGGATGGTGACCATCCGGCTCAGCCGTTGAGCCGCTGGTCGTAGCAGAGCCTGGCGATCCAGGTCCAGCCGAGGATGATGGCGATGCCGAAGGCAACGATGGTGGGGCGGGAGCCGGCGCCGGCGGAGAGGCCGGCGAAGGCGCCGAAGAACAGGATGCCGGTGGCGGCGGAGTAGCGGCTGAAGGCTGTGCGGCCGATGCTGCGGTAGTGCGCGGCGACCACCAGGCAGGCGGCGATCAGGCCGGTGAAGCCGATGGTGCCCGCGACGAAGTGTCCCATGCCGCGGGTGCTGATCTCGGCGTAGTCGGCCGGGGTGCCCGCCGGGAAGCCGGCCGCGGGGTCGGCCGGGAAGATCGCCGCCAGCAGCAGGCCGACGCCGTCCGCGCCGAGCAGTCGGGGTGCCCACGTGCTGCCGCGGCCGGTGAGGGTACGGCGAAGCCCGATCGCGGCGCCGAGCGACAGCAGGCCGCAGACGACGAAGTTCGCGGTCTGGATCCAGCCCGGACCGCCGTTGGCCAGCAGGCTGGCCGGGTGCCGGGTCGGGTCGAACCCCTCGCGGGTGAACGCCTGACCCAGCCAGACGGCGACGTACAGCGGACCCGCCACGATCCCGCCGGTCAGCAGGGCACGGGTGGAGACACGACGGGTGGCCGGAACCGTCAACTCGTTGGTGGTCATCGCAGGGGTCCTTCCAGGTGGTCTGAGGTGGTCCTTCACCCGTGCGTCGATCGACCCCTGCCGAAATCGACACCCCTAGCGAAGAATCTCCAGGTGGCAGCGCCCAAGCCTGGTTCGACGACTTCTCATTGGTCCGCGAGTAGCTTCTCGTAAACCTCGGGGGACCACCCGGCGGCCGTCTTGGTGCGGAGGTTCGCGCCAAGACGGTCGTAGAAGCGGTAGCCGGCCTCGTTCTCCAGGCGCAGGCCCCAGCTGATCGGCATCCGGTCGGGCAGGGCGTGCTTGGCCAGTGCGAGCATCAACTGGCGGCCGACGCCGGCGTCGCGGAACTGCTCCCGGACGTACAAGTCGTCCAGCGCGAGCATGTCGCCACCGACCCAGAGGTACGGGCGGCGCAAGGACGACACATAACCGGCCGGCGTCCCGTCGACCTCGGCGATCAGGACGATCACGTCGTCCCGGCCGAGGAAGCCCTGCCAGTCCCCGACGCCGGCGGTCACGTCCTTCGCCTGGTTCTGGTAGCTGGCGAGCTCGACCAGCATGGTCCGGACGAGCTCGGCGTCGGCGGGCACCGCGCGGCGGATCTCAGTGGGCATGAGCTGCTCCTGTCGAAGGCTTGGCGACCGGTACGACGACCAGCGCGAGAACGGCTGCTACCGCCGCAGTGATCGCGGCGAAGGTGAATCCGCGGCCGAACCCGGTCGTCACGGTCCCGGCGAGGCTGGCTGCCGCGATACTCGACACGACCGCCACCCCGAGCGACGCACCGAACTCGTGGAAGGTGCTCAGGATGCCGGACGCCAGCCCGGCCTCGGTGTAGTGGATCTGCGCGAACGTGGTGGTCGAGGCCGCGACGAAGGCAGCGCCGATACCGCCGGCGCCGAAGCTCGTCCCGATCACGACCATGGCAGCACCCTCCCAGATGGCGGGGACAGCGATGCCGATCGCGGCGATGGTGAGCCCGATCATCGCGACCGGACGGGCGCCGACCTTGCCGATGACCTGACCGGCCACCTGGGCGCCGATGATCGTCAGCACGGCGATCGGCAGGAACAGCAGTCCGGTGCGCAGGGCGCCGTACCCCTCGTAGTGCTGCAGGTAGAACGACCCGAGGAAGAAGACCGCGATCATCAGCGCGGTCGCGACCAGGATCAGGAACGTGCCGGCCGCCACCGGACGGCGGGTCAGGATCCGCAGGTCCATCAGCGGCGAGCTCGCGACCCTCTGCCGCCAGGCGAACAGCGCGTACAGCACGACCGCGCCGGCCAGCGTGCCGAGCGTCGCGGCGGACAGCCAGCCGCGGTCACCGGCGTTGATCAAGGCGTAGATCGCCGTACCCGTGCCCGCCGTGACCAGGATCGCGCCCAGCACGTCGAGCCGGCCCTGGCGCTCGGCCGGACGGTCGGCGGGCAGCATCCGCAGCAGGATCGCGAACACGATCACGCCGATCGGCACGTTCACGTAGAACACCCACTGCCAGCCCGGGCCGGCGGTCAGCACGCCACCGAGCAGCACGCCGATCGCGGAGCCGCCGCCACCGATGGCGGACCAGATCCCGAGCGCCTTGTTCCGCTCGTCGCCGTCGAAGGTCTTGGTCACCGTCGACAGCGCGGCCGGGGACAGCATCGCGGCGCCGATCCCCTGCGCGATCCGGCCGCCGATCAGCAACTCGGCGCTGTTCGCCAGGCCGGTCGCCAGCGAGGCCGCGGTGAACACCGCGAGACCGGCCAGCACGATCGTGCGGGAGCCGAACAGGTCGGCCGCCCGTCCGCCGAGCAGCATCAGGCCGCCGAACATCAGCGTGTAGGCGCTGACCACCCAGGTCAGGGTCTCGCGCTCCAGTCCCAGGTCCGTGCCGATGTGCGGCAGCGCGATCGCCACCACGGTCACGTCCAGGATCAGCATGAACTGCGCTGTCGCGAGCAGTCCCAGCATCCGCCACCGCCGCGGGTCGACCGCGGTGATCTCGGGTTCCGTCATGGTTCGTTCCCTTGTCTCTGCGATTATCTCGAACACTGTTGTTCGACTTAATTGCGCTACCATAACTCGAACAGTGGTGTTCGACAAGAGGAGGCCGGATGCCGGCGAAAGCAGCGAGTACGGCGACCAAGCGGGCCGACGCGCAGCGCAACATCGCGGCGATCGTCGAGGCCGCGACCGTCTGCCTCAGCCGTGATCCGTCCGCGAGCACCAGCGAGATCGCCAAGGCGGCCGGCGTCGGCCGGGTCACTCTCTACGGCCACTTCCCGTCCCGGACCGACCTGGTCGACGCGGTGTTCGTGCACGCGATCGAGGGCGGCGAGGCCGCGCTCGGCCAGGTCGACCTGTCCGGCGACCCGCGCGCGGCGCTCGCCCGGCTGATCGAGTCGAGCTGGCACCTGGTCGACCGGTTCCGCTCACTCCTGATCGCCGCGCAGGACGCGCTCCCGCCGGGCCGGGTCCGCGAACTGCACGCCGACCCGATGGTTCGGGTGGAGCGCCTGATCGAGCGGGGGCGGAAGGAGGGCGTGTTCCGGACCGACCTCCCGACCACCTGGCTGGTCGGGACCATGCACAGCGTCATGCACGGCGCGGCCGAGGAGATCAACACCGGCCGCGTCACGCCCGACAAGGCCGCGGAGTACATCACCGCCACGGTCCTGGCCGCCTTCACCGCACCGGGCGAGCGCGTCCCGAGCTGACGTCCTGGGTACTGCGATGACTGTGCTCAACGTTGCCGACCTGGCGGAGCTGCAGAAGCGGCGGAGCGAGAAGTGGTCCGGCCACGCGCCGGGCGTGATCGCCGCGACGGTCGCGGAGATGGACTTCGACCTCGCCGAGCCGATCGCGCGGGTGCTGCACGACGCGATCGACCGCAGCGACATCGGCTACGCGTTCGAGGTCCCGCAGGCGCTGCAGGACGCGTTCACCGGGTTCGCGAAGCGGCGGCTCGGCTGGACCGTCGATTCGGACCGGATCAGCTTGGTGCCCGACGTGATGGCCGGGCTGATCGAGCTCTGCCTGGCGCTCGCGCCCGGTGGTTCGGTCGGGTTTGCGACGGCGGCGTACCCGCCGTTCATCCAGCAGTTCCCGCAGGCCGGTCTGCGGACGGTGCTGATCCCGCTGCGCACGGACGGCTGGTTCGATCTCGCGCGACTCGAGGCGGAGTTGCGGGACGGTCTGCGGGTGCTCGTGCTCGCGAACCCGCACAACCCGACCGGGCGGGTGCTGCCGCGGGACGAGCTCGCGCAGATCGCCGAGCTCTGCGCGTCGTACGACGCCTGGGTGTTGGCGGACGAGATCCACGCGCCACTGGTCCTGCCGGGCGCGACGCATGTGCCGTGGCTCGAGGTGTCCGACGCGGCGCGCGAGCGCGGGATCTCGCTGACCTCGGCCTCGAAGGCGTTCAACCTCGCTGCGTTGAAGACAGCGCAGGTCGTGACTGCGTCGGATCGCGCACAGGACGTCGTACGGCGCCTGCCGTACACCGCCGAGCAGGCCGGGCTGCTCGGCGTACTGGCCGCCGAGGTCGCGTTTTCGGACTGCGACGACTGGCTGGACGCCGTACTGCGCCAACTGG
Source organism: Kribbella sp. NPDC050820 (assembly GCF_040653975.1). Lineage (NCBI taxonomy): Bacteria > Bacillati > Actinomycetota > Actinomycetes > Propionibacteriales > Kribbellaceae > Kribbella > Kribbella sp. NPDC050820. The sequence continues at coordinate 189,157 of NZ_JBFAHB010000003.1, read as the reverse complement.
CCGACAACCGGTCCTACCTCCGCGACAACCTCCCCGACGGCATCACGTGGACCCCACCGGAGGCGACGTACCTCGCCTGGCTCGACTGCCGCGACCTTGATCTCCCCGAGGAGCCCCACGACTTCTTCCTCCACCGCGCGCAAGTCGCCCTCGCACCGGGCCGCGACTACGACCCCTCAGCCTCCGCCTTCGCCCGCCTCAACTTCGGCACCGGCCCCAACCTCCTCCAAGAACTCGTCTCCCGCCTACGCTCAGCCGTCCTCGACTGAGCCGATGCGTCAGGCGGCGGCCAGTTCGGGTTCGGGGGTGGTGGGGAGGGGAGTGACGTCGGCGGTCGGGGTGGCGGCGGCGTCGTACTCGGCGGTCAGGCGGCGGTAGGTCTTGGTGAGGAAGGCCAGCAGGACGACGATCAGCATGATCGCGCTGCCGATGACGAACGTGAGGGCCAGGCCGCGGGCTTGGCCGTCGCCCAGCAGCCAGCCGAAGGTCGAGTGGCCCGGCGTGGAGTTCATGTAGGGGACCAGCAGGAACTGGGCGACCGGGCCGATCACGAAGGCGGCGACCGGGGTCGAGGCCGTCTCGATGCTCTGCGCGAAGCCGAAGATCCGGCCCTGGGTCTCGAACGGGACGACGCGCTGCAGGATGGTCTGCTCGGCCGCCTCGGCGATCGGGATCACCAGCATGAAGCCGAACATCCCCAGCACCAGCAGCGACTGCCACTCGCGGATCGAGATCGTCATCCCGACCACGGCGATCGCGACGTTCGCGATCAGCAGGATCCGCAGCGGCGAGCGGCCCAGGCCGAAGCGGGCCACGAACGCGCCGCCGGCGATGAAGCCGACGCTGGTGACGCCGAGCACGATGCCCCAGGCCTCGACGGAGAACAGCTCCAGGCCGTACGGGTCCATCAGCGTCATGAACACACCCAGGATCAGGTTGTTGAAGGTGCTGAACAGGACCAGCGGGACCAGCCCCGGTACGGCGCGCATCGTCCGCCACGAGCCGCGCAGGTCCAGGTGCTTGCGGTTGTGCCGGGCCGGCGGCGCCTCGTCGATCCGGATCGCCAGCAGCAGGTGACTCAGTACGACGGCCGTCAGCACGACGGCGATCACGACCGTGCCGCCCATCCCCAGGAAGCCGACCGACAGGCCGCTGAGGATGCTGGTGACCAGGTGGGAGACGCCGGTGACCGTGCCGACCATGCCGTTGGCCTTGTCACGCCGATCCTCGGGGACCAGCAGCGTCACGGTCGTCGACAGCGCGATGCTCCGCAACCCGCCCGCCAGGCTGCCGACCAGCACGAACCCGGCGAAGACCCAGAACCAGGGCTTCGACCAGTCGGTGACCGGGACGGCCAGGTAGACCAGGCCGGCGGCGGCGAACGCGACGCCGGTGATCGAGCTGGAGAGCACCATGACGGTCTTCTTGCGGTGCGCGTCGACGATCGCGCCGAAGATCGTGCCGAAGACCGCGCCGGCCAGCATCGAGCTGCCGGAGACGATCGACGCGACCAGCACCGACTCGGTCACCAGGTACACCCAGAACGCCAGCGCGAAGGACAGGAACGTGGTGGTGACGTTGGCGATCAGGGTGTTCGCCAGCAGCCGCTTGAAGGTGCTGTGGTGCTCACTCATGGTGACTCCCAGGTCGTGATCCGCTGTGCTCTCACTGATTCGTCGGATCGGGGGCGCGAGATTTGACACAGTCGGCGGAAAGAATTTCGGCGCGCGGCTAAGGTGCGGTCCATGCCGCCGCTGACCCAGTCCTCCAAGCTCGCGAACGTCTGCTACGAGATCCGCGGACCGGTCCTGGAGGAGGCACAGCGGCTGGAGGCCGCCGGGCACCGGATCCTCAAGCTCAACACCGGCAACCCGGCGCCGTTCGGGTTCGAGTGCCCGCCGGAGATCCTCGAGGACATCGTGCGTAGTCTCGCGGACGCGCACGGTTACGGCGACGCGAAGGGGCTGCCGGCCGCGCGCCGGGCGATCGTGCAGCACTACCAGCCGTGGGGGATCCACCTCGACATCGACGACGTGTACATCGGGAACGGTGTCTCCGAGCTGATCCAGATGGCCGTGCAGGCGCTGCTCGAGGACGGCGACGAGGTCCTCATCCCGGCGCCTGACTACCCGCTGTGGACCGCGGCGGTCGCCCTTGCCGGAGGTACGCCGGTGCACTACCGCTGCGACGAGCAGTCCGACTGGATGCCCGATCCGGCTGACATCGAGCAGAAGATCACCGACCGCACCAAGGCGCTGGTGATCATCAACCCGAACAACCCGACCGGCGCCGTCTACGACCGCGAGCTCCTGGTCCAGCTCACCGACATCGCGCGCCGGCACGGCTTGCTGGTCTACGCCGACGAGATCTACGACAAGATCCTGTACGACGACGTCGTACACACGCCGGTGGCTTCACTGGCTCCCGACGTACTGACGCTGACCTTCAACGGGCTGTCCAAGGCGTACCGGGTGGCCGGCTACAGGTGTGGGTGGATGGCGGTGAGCGGGCCGAAGCACCAGGCGGCGAGCTACCTCGAAGGCCTGACGATCCTGTCGAACATGCGGTTGTGCGCCAACATGCCTGCGCAGCATGCGGTCGCGACCGCGCTCGGCGGGAAGCAGTCGATCAAGGATCTGGTGCTGCCCGGCGGACGACTGCTGGCTCAGCGCGACACGGCGTACGAGCTGCTGACCCAGATCCCGGGGGTGAGCTGTGTGAAGCCGAAGGGGGCGCTGTACGTGTTCCCCCGGCTGGATCCGAAGGTGTTCGGGATCACCGACGACCGGCAGTTCGTGCTCGACCTGCTGCGGGCCGAGAAGATCATGATCGTGCAAGGCACCGGCTTCAACTGGCCCGAACCCGACCACATCCGCATCGTCACGCTCCCCCACAAGGACCAGCTCCACGACGCCCTCACCCGAATCGCGACGTTCCTCGAGAGCTATCGCCAGCGGCCATGACGGCACGCAACTGCTCGAAATCCTCAACCGGCAGCTCGACCAAGCCGCGCCGGAGCTGGTAGCCCCAGTTGGGTGGCCGGGTGAGCTGAAGATCCAGCTCGCGCAGCGGCGCCGGCTCGACCGGCAGGAAGTCGACCTGGCGTCGCCACGGGCGGATGGTGCCGCGGGCGCCCATCGACATCGGCTCGGCCAGGTAGGGCTCGGCGTCGGCGACAATGCCGAGCGCGGTGAACGCGCGGAGTGGCGTCCGGTCGCCGAGGCGGTTGGTCGGGGAGTAGATGACGAAGCCGTCGCCTCGGCGCAGGCGGGCGACGTTCGGCCGCTTGCCGTGATTGAGCTGGATGAAGCTGTGCTGTACGGCGATCCGCGCATGCTCCGCGGACACGACGCCGAGCCAGGCTCGTTCGGGGTTCATGGTGTCAGTCTCCAGGCGGATATCTGACACGGACTGTCTTATATCTGATCGGCTGCGGCGGGCTCGACCGGGCTAGGGTGCCGCCATGCCCTTGTTCTCGTTTGAAGGTAAGAGTCCTGTGGTGCATCCGGATGCGTGGATTGCGCCGACGGCGACGTTGGTGGGCGATGTGGTGGTCGAGGAAGGGGTGTCGATCTGGTACGGCGCGGTGGTGCGAGCCGATCTGGGGCGGATCACCATCCGGGCCGGGGCGAACATCCAGGACAACACCGTCATCCACGTCGGCAGCAACGGGTGTGAGATCGGGCCGAACGCGACCGTCGGGCACCAGTGCCTGGTGCACGACTGTGTGATCGGCGAGCAGGCGCTGGTGGGGAACGGCGCGATCGTGCTCGACGGCGCGGTCGTGGGCGAGCGCAGTCTGGTCGCGGCCGGGTCGACGGTCACGCCGGCGGCGGTGATTCCGCCGGAGTCGGTCGCGATGGGCAGCCCGGCGAAGAAGATCGTGCCGCTGGAAGGCGTCGCCAAGCTGTTCGTCGACCACAACGCCGCCGTCTACCACGACCTGGCCCGCCGCCACGCGGCCACGGTCAAGCCGGTCGACTGAGCGACGCCGGCCGAGTCGGCCGATTCAGCGGCGGCCCCCGGGGCGGGACTCAGGTGGACTCCCGCCACGGGGGTTCCGCTGGTGCGGGCTGGCTGCTTAACCCGACACACCTCCAGTACCCAGGTCGGCGCGCAGAATTCTTGTCTCCGAGGCCACACCGCTGGTAATTTTGCGCGTCTTGTAACGCTTGCAAGAAAGGGTCCGGAATGCGTGGAGAGCTCGACCGGGCCGCCAAGGTGCGGTTCGCGCGCGAGGCGGTGGTCGCGCAGGTCCGCGGCCTGCCCGACCAGCTCCGCGCCCGGCTGACGGACGGACCGCGTACGCCGTTCGTCCTGCCCGACCCACCGGACACCGCGTTGACCTGCGACGTGCTCGAGCTCGCGAGGTCGTCGTACCAGGAACCGTTGCTCGGTCACTGCATCCGCACCTGGTTCTGGGCGAGCCTGCTCGGCGCCCGCGACGGGATCAAGACCGACGACGAGCTCCTCTACGTCGCGTGCCTCCTGCACGACATCGCCCTCACCGACGACTACCGCCCACCGGAGTCGGCCGCGTGCTTCGCCGTACACGGCGCCGAAGTCGCCCGTACGACGCTGGCCGGGCTCGGATCGCCGTACGCCGACGACGTCGCCGAGGCGATCGCCCTGCACATGAACATCAACGTCGCCCAAAGCCCCGAAGCCCACCTCCTGCACGCCGGCGCCCACCTCGACGTCGCCGGGACCCGAGCCGGCGACCTCCCGCGCCCCGCGATCCGCCAGGTCGTCGCCAAGCACCCGCGCGACGGCTTCCCCACCTGCTTCGCCACGCTCATGCGTCGCGAGTCCACCGAACGCCCCAACTCCCGAGCCGCCCTGCTCTGGCGCCTCGGCATGCGGCTGCCGCTCAACCACAACCCCTTGGACCGATGAGCTGATTAGGGTTGAGCGGGTGCGCAGGACTCTGGTGGGATTCGGTGCGTTCGGGCTGTTCTGGGGTGCTTGGGGCGCGATCCTGCCCGCGGTGCGGAGCGAGTCGGGGGTCGGGGACGGTGAACTCGGGCTCGCGTTGCTCATGGTGGGGCTGGGCGCACTCGCCTCGATGCGGTTCACCGGATACCTGATCGATCGGTACGGCGGCCCGGTCCTGCCGGTCGTGGTCGTGCTGTTCGGCGCGACCGGCGTACTCCCCGCGCTCGCCGACTCAGCGGTGACGTTGAGCGCCGCGCTCTTCCTGCTCGGCGCGACCTCCGGCGCCACCGACGTCGCGATCAACGCGACCGGGTCCCACGCGGAGGCGGTCACCGGCAAACCGTTGATGAACCTTGCCCACGGCATCTTTTCCGTCGCGGTCGTGGTCGCCAGCCTCGGTACGGCGGCCTTGCGCACGGCCGGCGCGGACGCGTTGCCGGTGCTCGGCGGAGTCGGACTGATCGTCGCGGTCGTCGGCTGCGCGCTCGCTGCCGGGTCTCAGGAGAACCTTCACACTCCAACAGAGCCAACCACGAGGCGCCGGCTCGAGCCCGTGCTCCTGGTCTTCGGCGGGCTCTGCGCACTCGCGTACGTCGTCGAAAACGCCTGGCAGAGCTGGAGCGCCGTACACCTCGACACCTCACTCGACGCTGCCCCCGGGTTGGCGTCGAGCGCCCCGGCCGTGTTCGCCGCCGCGGCCGCGACCGGGCGGATCGCGGGGAACGCGCTGCTCCGGCGACTCCGGCCTGTCCAGCTGCTGGTAGCCGGCGGCGTCCTCGCGGCGTTCGGATCAGTCGTCGCCGCGACGGCCGGTACGGCGTGGCTGGCGTTGATCGGGATCGGTGTCGCCGGCCTCGGTACGTCGGTCTGCGCGCCGACCATCATCGGCATGGCCGGCGCGTGGGCCGGTCCGGAGCGGCGAGCCGGTGCGATCTCGACGGTCACCACACTGGCCTATCTCGGCTTCCTGCTCGGTCCGGCAGCGGTCGGCGCGGCGTCGTCGGCCTGGTCGTTGCCGGTCGCGCTCGGCGGCGTCGCCGTACTCGCGCTGCTCGTCGCGGCCCTCGGTCCGGTCGCCGCGCGGCAGTCGGAGCGAACCTTTCAGTCCTGATCAATGGTGTCGCGACCGACCCGTTCGCGAACTACGGTGGGCAGCAACTGAGGGGAGAGATCTGTCATGACCGAGATCGCGAACACCGGCGCAGCGGTGATCGACCGCGCCGACGGACGAGACGACGGCGAGGACTGGACCGAGAACTACGAGTTGCTCCCGGGTGGGGCCGGCATCTCGATCATCCTGGAGTCGACCACGAAGGAGGGCGTCGGCCCGCGGTTGCACCTGCACCCGTACGCCGAGACGTTCATCATCCGGCGTGGTTCGGCCATGTTCACCGTCGGCACCGAGCAGGTCGTCGGCCGCGCCGGCCAGATCCTGGTCGTCCCCGCCGACACCCCGCACAAGTTCGCCACCGGCCCCGGCGGCTACGAAGCAGTCCACATCCACGCCAACCCCACCTTCGAAACCACCTGGCTGGAGTAGTCGCACGAGCGGCACGGCCGCTGCCTAGGCGACCGACCGGATCTGGCGGACGAGGAGGCCGGCCAGGAGGGTGACGGTGGCGGCCAGGAGGTAGAGGACGGGGTAGCCGCCGAGGTGTTTGACGATGGGGGCGGCGATCGCGGGGGCGAAGACCTGGGGCAGGGAGTTGGCGATGTTGATGACACCGAGGTCCTTGGCGCGGTCGCGAGCGTTGGGGAGGATCTGGGTGAGCAGGGCGAAGTCGACGGAGAGGTAGACGCCGAAGCCGGCGCCGAGGATGATCGCGCCGAGGACGGCGCCGGGCCAGGTGGGCCAGAAGGCGAGCACGACGCCGGCGAGCGCCATCACCACACCGGACCAGGTGACGAAGATCTTGCGGCGGGCGATCCGGTCGGACCAGGTGCCGAAGACGACCGAGGTGACCAGGACGCAGACGCTGTAGATCGCGGTCAGGATCAGTACGGCGTTGTCCGGCTCGTCGACGCCGACCTCGTCCTGCAGGTAATAGAACAGGTACAGCGTCCCGAGCGCGTTCCCCACGTTGAACAGGAACCGGGTCAGCCACCCCCACCCGAAGTCCGGGTAGCGCCGCGGGCTGATCCAGAACCCGCGCAGAAACGACCGCACGGCCAACGGCGGCCGCGACGTCAGCCGCTCGTCACCACTGCCGACCAAGTACGGCACGACCGACAACAGCAAGAAGACCGCGCAGGCGACATACCCGGCTCCGATCCCACCGAAGTACGTCGCAAGCCCCGTGCCGACCAGTGCGCCGAGGACCTGCGACAACGCGACCCAACCCCCGACAGAGCCCCGCTGCAGCGTCGGCACCCGGTCCGGCACCGCGGCCGTAATCGCCGCCAGCAACGCGTTGCCGAACAGTTGCACCAGGCACCAACCGACCAGCATCCACGCAACCGACGCGACCCCCGACAGGACGAGCAGTCCGACGGCGCCACCCACCGCGCCCGCCAGCACCCACGGCACGCGGCGCCCGAGCCGCGACGTCGTACGGTCGGAGATCGCGCCAGCAACCGGGTTCGCGACCACCGAGACGGCAGCGCCGACCCCGGTGACCAGCCCGAACACGAACTCCTTGTTGCCCGGCGCAACCGCCTCGGACTGTTTGGCCAGGATCACCTGGATCGGCCCCAGCCAGGCCGCGAACACCCCGACGTTCGCCAGTACGACGGCCGCCGTCCAGCGCGACCGGACCCGGTCGACCGGTTCCGTGAACGCCGTCGGGACGACGCCCGGCTCCGGGATCATCCTCGGCTCTGCACGATCACGTCACGGAACCAGTGGTACGACGCTTTCGGCGTCCGCACCTGGCTGTCGAAGTCGACGTGCACCAGGCCGAACCGCTGGGCGTACCCGGCCGCCCACTCGAAGTTGTCCAGCAGCGACCACTGGAAGTACCCGCGGACATCGATCCCGTCGTCGATGGCCTGCTTCAGCGACCGCAGGTACCCGTCGAGGTAGTCGATCCGCCGCTGATCGTCGACCGGTTCGGCGAACGAGCAGCCGTTCTCGGTGATGTAGAGCGGTGGCAGCCGGTCGCCGTACCGGTCCTTGAAGATGCGCAGGATCTCGCCGAACGCCGACGGCACGATCGGCCAGCCGAAGTCCGTCTGCGGATATCCCTCCAGCGAGCGCGGCTCGAACGGCAGGCCGGGCGGCAGCAGGATCCCGTCGGTGGCAGCGGTGTCGGCCTGACCGGTCGCGGCGCCGACGGACACCGGCGCGTAGTGGTTGATGCCGAAGAAGTCCAGCGGACTCGAGATCACGGCCAGGTCGTCCTCGACCGGCCCCGGCATAACAGCCTCGAAGCCGGTCGGGTAGGTCCCGAGCAGCACCGGGTCGGCGAACAGCCAGTTGATCAGGTTGTCGTAGAGGCCGGCCGCTTCCTTGTCCCCGACGCTGTCGCTGGCCGGCCAGGTCGGCGCGTGGTTGCTGGCGATCCCGATGTTCGTCGCACCGGCCGCCCGCAACGCCTGCACTGCGCGGCCGTGGGCCAGCAGCTGGTGGTGAGCGACCGGGAGCGCGTCGAACAGCAGCTCCCGGCCGGGTGCGTGGGCGCCCAGTGAGTACCCCATCAGCGTGAGCACCATCGGCTCGTTGATCGTGATCCACATCGGCACCCGGTCCGCGAAGCGGGCAGCCAGGATGCCGGCGTAGTCGGCGAACCGGTCCGCGATCGAGCGATCAAGCCACCCGCCCGCGTCCTCCAGCGGCTGCGGGGTGTCCCAGTGGTACAGCGTCGGCGCCGGCTGGATCCCGGCGCCGAGCAGCGTGTCGATCAGCCGGTCGTAGAAGTCCAGCCCGGCCGCGTTCCCCGGTCCCTGGCCGGACGGCTGGATCCGCGGCCAGGCGAACGAGAACCGGTAGCAGTCGACCCCGAGCTCCCGCATCAGCGCGACGTCCTCGGCGTACCGGTGGTAGTGGTCGCAGGCCACCGTGCCCGTGTCGCCGTTCAGGATCCGGCCCGGCTCGGCGCAGAACGTGTCCCAGGTCGACGGCCCGCGGCCGTCTTCGGCCACGGCCCCCTCGATCTGGTACGCCGACGTCGACACCCCCCACCGGAACCCGGGTCCGAAGACGAGCTCAGCTGTCATTCACGTCCTCCTGGTCGCGGGCCGGGGCCGGCTCGGGCTTGCGGACGATGACCGCCGTACCGTAGGCGGCCACCTCGCTCATCGTGTTGGCGATCTCCGTGCAGTCGAACCGCATCGCCAGGATCGCGTTCGCGCCCATCTGCTGGGCCATCTGGCACATCCGCATCACCGCGACGTGCCGCGACTCGGCCAGCATCTGGGTGTACTCCGGCACCTCGCCACCGGCCAGCGACCGGAACCCGGCGGTGAAGTTCGACCCGAAGTCGCGGCTGCGCACGGTCAGCCCGAACACCTCGCCGAACACCTTCTCCGCGGTGTAACCGGGCAGGTCGTTCATCGTCGAGACCAGCACCGGGTACGGCGAACCCTGCGGCGCGACATGCGGTGCCGGCTGCTGCGCCGGCTGGTAGTTCCCCGGCGCCTGGCCGTACCCCGGCTGCCCGTAGCCCGGCTGCGGCGGACCCTGCTGGTAGCCGCTCTGCTGCTGCGGCGGCGCGTAACCGGGCGGCGGGCCCTGCTGGTACCCCTGCTGCGGCGGGTACGGCTGGTTCGGGTTCGGAGGGAAAGTCTGGTTCATGCCCCTCATCCTGACAGGCCCGGGTTACTCATTGCCGGTAGACCTGAAGCTCGTAGATCGAGTACCCGTACGACGTCGCCCGCTGCGTCCCGGTCACCCGGACATACCTGGCCGACACCGCGCCGAACCGGACCACGTCCTCCCCACCGTTCCCGGTCGTCGTCGCATACACCTGCCGCCACGAGGACCCATCCGACGACACCTCGACCCGGTACGACCTCCCGTACGCCGCCTCCCACTGCAGCACCACCCGCCGGATCGTCTGCTCGTTGCCGAGGTCAACCTTCAGCCACTGCGGATCGGACCAGTCGCTCGCCCACCGCGTGGTCAGCTTGCCGTCGACTGCCAACGCCGGCGGCGAGTTGTACCAGCCCTTCTCGTAGCTGCTCGCGGACGCCGTCTTGCCGACCGCCAGGTTGCTCACGTCGTCACCCCGGCGGGCGGGGAACTCGATCACCTGCTGGTACGTCGGCCGGTTCACCCACGCGATCCGGTCCTGGGTGATCCCGCCCATCGGGTTGTGCGCGATCTGGTCCGCGCAGAACTGGTCGCCCGCCGCGCAGTCCGCAGTCGCCGGGTACGTCGTCGCCGCCGGGACCTTGGTTGCCGCCAGCAAGGTGTCGGCAAGGACAGTCCGGCACGCCGCCAGTGCGCCGCCGCCGCAGTACGTGACCGGCTGTGGCGTCTGCACCGGATCGCCGAGCACCTTGCGCAGGTCGCGCTGAACGAAACCCCACCATCCGTTCTGGAACGCGGAGCCTTGTGCACTCGGCCGCTCGTCGATCTTCAGGTTCGCGACCAGAGCGCCGTAGAGGTCGGGGCCGAGGTCCTTGAACTGGGCCGGGACGAGCAGCGGCCACCAGGCATCGAGGATCCGGATCGCCTCGCTGTGGTCGTAGACCTTCGAGGAGGCGTTCGGCGTCTTGCGATGACTGCCGGCGGCCTGCCACGCGGTCAGCTTGGCGATCGCGTCGGCGACCGCCGGGTCGGTGACCGGAGCCGACTTCAGAACCCGCAACAGGTACGGCAGGACCTGGTCGCCCCGGAGGTCGACGGTCGCCGCGTCGTCCATCGCCTCGACCAGCTTGCCGCGGGTGAACTTCTGCCCGCTGCCGATGACGGCCTCGATCCGGTCGTCCAGCGGCTGGCTCCGGTAGACCGAGTTGTAGCCGAACTGACCGTCGGACGCGGAGAACCCGGGCGCCTGCTTGTTGTTCCAGCTGGTCAGGTAGTCCTGGTTCACCACCTGCGGGTGCTGCGCGGCCGGGGTGTAGGTCGCACGGTTGGTGTCCGGGTTCCAGCCCTGCCACTCGTACGAGCTCCAGGTCGGCAGGTTCGGGTCGCCACCGGCCGCGCGGACCGGGTTGTCACCGGAGTTGTAGTACGCGATCGAGGTCTTGTCGGTGTAGAACCAGTTGAAGGTGTAGCCGATGTTGTGCGCCGCGGCCTTGAAGTCGGCCGCGTCGTGGATCCTGTCCGGGTCGTTGAGCTGCATGAACCCGAGTGCGGACCCGGCCTCGTTGCCGTAGGTCGAGCGGTTCTTGGTGAACAGCACCGGCCGGCCGCCGACCGTACCGCGGTGCGTGACGATGCCGTACTTGGTGCGCAGGGCAACCAGTGTGTACGAGCCGGCCGGTTCGGACGATCCGAGGCTGGAGTACCACTCGTTGTGCCGCTCGAGCCGCTCGATCGGCGTGCACTGGCCGCGGTACTCGTAGTACTGCGAGTTCTTCGTCGGCGTCCCGCCACCGGGCTCGCACAGCGGTACGGCGAACGTGTCGGTGATGTCCTGTCCCGCCGAGGTCGCGCTCCACGAGTAGTCGGGGCCGCGGCCGATCAGCGTGTAGAAGTTCAGCCCGGCGAACGCGATGCCGCGCGAGCTGACGCCCGGACCTTGGAGCTCCTGCCGGAGCAGCAGTTGGGGTGCGAAGTAGCCGGTCTGTGGTCCGTAGACGGCGACCGGGTTGCCGCTCTCGGTGTGTGCGCCGGAGACGAGCAGGGCGTTCGACATGCCCTTGTCGCCGAAGCCCTCCGGGAACAGGCCCTTGTCGAAGATGCCGCGGAGGGACTCCGATCCCTTCGGCGCCGACTTGCTCGCCGTTCCGGCGGTCTGGTCGATGACCTGCGGTTCCGGCGTGACCGAGCCGCGATCCGGCATCGCGCGACCTGCCGGGTTCGGGCCGGTCTCGCCGTACGGGAAGGTCGCGCCGTTGTGCACGGTGGTGTTGGCCTCCGGGTCGTTCTGCGACCGGAACGACTCCCACACCTTGGTGCCTTGGGCAACGCCGTACTTCGCCTGTGCCTCGAGCAACGCCAGCGCGGACGTCACCTCGTGCCCGCCGCCGGTGCCGAAGATGCCTGCGACAACGGCCGCTGTGGCGACTACGTCGGTCACCTTCCACTGCGGCGTCGGCCAGTCCAGACCGAGTGCGACGTACTCACCGGGGTAGGCGATGCCGACCGTGTTGATGTAGTGGTTGACCCCGGCCACCCAGGCCAGGATGTCCTGCTGCATCTTCACGCCGTCGGCGCCGTACCGCTCGTCGGCGTCGTCGAACTGCTTCTGCAGATCGGCTTCGGTGTACGGCGCGGTCCGCCAGAACTCCTGCTCGAACGCTCGATTGGCCGGCGCCCCGCCCGCGAACGGGGTCAGCTGGCCGCGACCGAGATGCCGGAACACGTCCATCACGAACAGCCGGTCCTGCGCTCCGGCGTACCCGGCGCCGAACATCACGCCCGCCCGCGTCGTGCCGGTGACGTGCGGGATGCCGCGCGACTTGTCCCGCACGATCGTGACGTCCGAGCGCAGCTGGACGGTGCTCGCGACATCACCCGCCTGCACCCCGAACGACGCGTCGTCGAAGTACGCGCCGAGGCCGTCGTCGGTGATGCCCTGAGAGTTCCAGACCAGGTTCTCGTACGGCTTCAGCGAGTCGCTGAAGTGCGCCGGCCGGGTCCCGAACGCCTTGAAAAGAAGGAGATCCGTGAAGGTCGCGTGACCGTTCTGCCCGGGTGTGACGATGTCGCCACACTGCCCGACGCAGTAGTCGGCCGGGACGGCAGCGGCGGCTTGGGGCGCCGCTTGCGTGGGCGCGGGCAGAGCAGCGAGTACGGCGACCGCGGCTGCGGCGGCGATCGTCGTACGCAGTGAACGGCGTGGAGTTCGCGGGGCGGTGCGAGGCGACACGGATTCCTCCCTCGGGACGCGGGCCGGCGGCAGGGGAGTTACGAAAACTGAGAATGACTCACCAGTAGCTTCGGGTCAAGATGCTGCCCGGTCCGAACGCGATTGAGTCTCGCCAACCACAGTCAGTCACCACTACTGTGTGCAGCACCATGAGCATTCACGATCGCTATCGGCTCAGTGTGGTGATCAATGCCAAGGGGACGTACACCCCGCTGGGGGTGTCCCGGAGTTCCCACGGGGTGGCGGAGGCCGTCGCACAGGCACTGCCTGAGTTCTTCGTCATGGACGAGCTCGGCGACCGGGCCAGCGAGGCCATCGCCCAGGTGACCGGCGCCCAGGCCGGAGCCGTCGTCCACTGCACCGCCGCGGGCATCACGCTCGCCGTGGCGGCCACCATGACCGGCGGCGACCCGCGCCGGATCGCGTCGTTGCCGGACACAACGGACATGCACAACCGGGTGGTGCTGCCGGCCAACCACGTCGTCAACTACGGCCACTCGAACCTGCAGGGCATCCGGCTGGCGGGTGCGCACGTCGACCTCGCCGGCGACGAAAACCGTTGCAGCGTTGACGATCTGGAGGAGGAGCTCGACGGCCCGGACATCGCCTGCCTGTTCCTCGTCTCGTCCCGGCTGACCCAAGGCGAGCCGATCGACCTGGTGGCCGCCGTACGTGCTGCGCACCGGCGCGGCGTGCCGGCGATCGTCGACGGTGCCGCGCAGTTCCCGCGGATCGCGGACCTGCTGTCGACGGGCGCGGACCTGGTGCTGGTCAGCGGGCAGAAGTACCTCGGCTCCCCTACCGCCGGCCTGGTCGCGGGCAGCTGGCCGCTCGTGCAGTCGGTGCGGGCGCAGGACAAGGGCATCGGCCGGGTGATGAAGCCGACCAAGGAGGCCGTCGTCGGCGTGCTGGCCGCGCTCGAGGAGTGGCAGGCCTTCGACCGGGTCAAGTGGGAGGCGGACCAACTCGCGAAGGTGGTCTCGTTCGCCCGGGCCGCCGAGGAGATCCCGGGAGTGTCGGCAGAGGTGCTGCCGGATCCGACCGGCCTGCAGGTGTCCCGCGTCCTGCTGAAGGTCGCCGACGCGAAACGCATCGCGACCGAGCTGGAGGCGGGATCACCGCCGATCTACGTGCTGACCGACCGGGCGGACGACGACGAACTGGTGCTCGAGCTCATTCCACTCGACGACACCGAGATCGCCGCCATCCTCGCCCGGCTCTGGGCCGTCCTGACCCAGTAGGTCAGTGCTGGTAGATCAGTGCTGGTAGGACCTGTTCTCGGTACGGCGGGGGCCGTTGGGGCGACGCGGACCGTTGCCGCCGCGACCCGGGCGGTTGTTGTTGAACCGCTTGCCGCCGCCCTTGCCGAAGCGCTGCGGTTTCGGCGCCGGCAGCTTCACCGGGTAGCCCGACGGCGTGCTGCCGCCGGTCAGCTCGGTGACCAGCTCGTCGCCCGGACGCGCGCGCACCGGTGAGGCGTCGACACCGGCGGACTCGGCCAGCCGGATCATGCCGCGCCGCTGGTGCGGCAGGACCAGGGTGACGACCGCGCCCTTGCCACCGGCCCGCGCCGTACGGCCGGCCCGGTGCAGGTAGTCCTTGTGGTCCGCGGCCGGGTCGGCCTGGACGACCAGCCCGACATCGTCGACGTGGATACCGCGGGCCGCGACATCCGTTGCCACCAGCACCGGAACCGAACCGTCCTTGAACTGGTCCAGCGTCCGGTTCCGCGCGCCCTGGGTCAGGCCGCCGTGCAGCGCCGCCGCCATCACGCCGCGGTCCCGCAGCTGGGTGGCGACCCGGTCGGCGCCCAGTTTGGTGCGGACGAACACGATCGTCCGGCCGTCCCGGCTGGCCAGCTCGGCCGTCAGCGACTGCTTGTGCCCCGGCTCGATCACCAGCAGGTGGTGCTCCATCGTGGTCACGGTCGCCTGGCCGGACTCGGTCGAGTGCGTGACCGGGTCCTTCAGGTACGTCTTCACGATGGTGTCGACGTCGTTGTCCAGCGTCGCCGAGAACAGCAGCCGCTGGCCGTCGGCCGGGGTCATGTCGAGCAGCGTGGTGACCGCCGGCATGAAGCCCATGTCGCACATGTGGTCGGCCTCGTCGAGGACGGCGATCTCCACCGCGCCGAGGTCGGCCGCGCCCTGCTCACACAGGTCGATCAGCCGGCCGGGGGTCGCGATCAGGAGGTCGACGCCGCGGCGGAGCGACTCGATCTGCTTCGGGTACGGCAGGCCGCCCGCGATCAGCTTCAGCGACACGTTCATCACGTGCGCCAGCGGCTCGAGCGCGTCGTGCACCTGCATCGCCAGCTCGCGGGTCGGGACCAGGACCACGCCGCGCGGGCGGCGGGACTCGGTGTGGCCGCCGGACAGCCGCATCAGCGTCGGCAGGCCGAAGCCGAGCGTCTTGCCGGAGCCGGTCTGGCCGCGGCCGAGCACGTCCTTGCCGGCCAGCGCGTCCGGGATGGTCGCGGCCTGGATCGGGAACGGCGTGGTGATGCCGTCGCGGGCCAGCCGCTGGACCAGCCGCGGGGCCAGGCCGAGCGCGGCGAACTGGTTGTCCGGGGCAACAGTGCCCAGGTCCACCGGCTCCTCGCGCCGCTTCTCCTGCACGACCGGACGCTCGTCCCGCCGCTCGTAGCGCGGCTTCTGGTACGACGGACGGTCGTCGCGGCGCTCGAAGCGGGGCTTGTCCTGGTACGACGAACGCTCGTAGCGCGGCTTGTCGCCGTACTGCTGCTGCGACCGCTCGGAGCGGTTGTACTGCGGACGGTCGTCCCGGTTGTACCGCGGCCGCTCGTCACGGTTGTACTGCGGACGGTCGTCGCGGTTGTATCGCGGCCGCTCGTCACGGTTGTACTGCGGACGGTCGTCGCGGTTGTACGGCCGCTCGTCGCGGTTGTACTGCGGACGGTCGTCGCGGCGGTAGCGCGGGCGGTCGTCGTCGTACTTGCGGGGCTGGGTGCTGCGGTCGGCGCGGTAGCCCTTCACCGGACGGTTGTCGCGACGCTCGTCACGACGGTCCTCGTCCCGGGCCGGGGTGTTGCCCATCCGCTCGCCGTACGACTGGTTCTGGAACTTCTTGTGCCGGGGCTTCTTCGCCCGGCCGTCGGGCTGGTTGCTCTCCGGGTGGTGCTGGGTCACGCAAACTCTCTCTCAACGTCACGGACGAGGCCCACGGAGCCGCACGCAAAGGCCGGCCAACGGATGCTGGCCGGACTGGACGAACAAGCAGGAGATAGGCATCGACCTGCGGGTGCTATCGCGTTGCACCCATGTCGCCGGGGATCATCAGCGGGATGCTGAAACCGACGGGTCGGAGCGCCTGGGGAAAATCTCTGGTGACGCGACATACGCACCGACTCGAGAAGTATACCCGACTCGGCACGCTCCCCCGACCACGCCGATCCCGCCAGACCACCGGCAGCACTGGTACGACGCGACCCACTTCAAGTCAGGTTGAATTCTTGGCCGGCGGTCCTAGGGTGGCGGTATGGCGGAGGAGAACGTTCCGAGCAAAGAGCACTGGCTGTCCATCGGGGAGATCGCTCATCGGTCCGGAGTCGCCGCGTCGGCCTTGCGGTTCTACGAGGACCAGGGGCTGATCAGCTCGCGACGGACAGCCGGCAACCAGCGCCAGTACCAGCGCAGCACGTTGCGGCGGATCGCGTTCGTGCAGGCGGCCCAGCGGGTCGGGCTGGCGCTGGCCGAGATCAAGGGCGCGCTGGACTCGCTGCCGGACGACCGGACGCCGACCCGCGCGGACTGGAGCCGGTTGTCCAAGTCGTGGCGCAGCCGGCTCGACGAGCGCATCTCCGAGCTCGAGCGGCTGCGCGACGACCTGGACGGCTGCATCGGCTGCGGCTGCCTGTCCCTCCAGCGCTGCAACCTCTACAACAAGGCCGACCGCCTCGCCGAGCGCGGCCCCGGCGCCCGGATCCTCAACGTCGGAATCCCCGGCGAGTGACCTCGATGTGCCGGGCGATGCGCCGCGCGTCCCGCCCGACACCGCCGATCAGCGGCGACGACCCCGCGGACAGGAAGAACAGGCCGACGAAGTAGAGCCCGGGCTCGGCCCGGACGATCCCGCGATCGTGCCGCGGTTCACCGTCGGGTTCGAGGACCGGGAGCCGGATCCAGTCGAACGCCGGCCGGAACCCGGTGCTCCAGATCACAGTGGCGGCGCCCAGTCCCAGCAGTACGACCCGACCCGGATCACCGCCCACGAGACCGGCCACGTGCTCGGCCTGCCGGACCACTACTCCGGTCCGTGCTCCGAGCTGATGTCCGGCGGCGGCCCCGGCCCGTCCTGCACCAACGCCTACCCGGACGCCAACGAGCGCGCCCGCGTGGACCAGCTCTGGGCCAACGGCATCGCCTCCGCCGCGGCAGCCGCTTACCAGAAGTAGTCCCACCCAGGCCCTCCGGCCCGGAACCGCCCGGCAGGGGACGGTCCCGGGCCGGAGTCCTCCGTACGACGCTTTGAACGTCTAGCCTGCTGTCGTGCTGAGCCGCCTGGGGATGTGCCTGACACTGATCGGCTGCTCGGCAGCCCTGTCCGGATGCGGAGTCGAGGCCGGCGGGATCGTCGGCATGACGGTCGACAACGCCGGCCGGCCGGTGGCCGTCGTCCAGATGTGCGAAGGCCATATCGACGGCGCCACCCTGTACCTGTCCCGCGACAACAACGAGAGCGAGCACTTCGGCCGGTGGGAAGTCAGCCCGCCGGTGACGGGATTCTCCCAGTTCGACCTCAATGCAGGCGGGAACGGCTGGCGACTCGTCGGCACGCTGAAGCCGCGCGATCCGGCGACGAAGTACACGATCTACGGCTGGTCGAACGACAGCAGTCGGTCGGCGGCCCACCTCGAGTTCAGTGAGCAGGACCTGAAAGGCCTCCGGCCCGGCACCGTGCTGGCGCCGTCGCTCGACGACTTCGACACGCTGGAAACCCGCTCCGTGGCCGACTTCCGAAACAAGACCTGCGAGAACTGGTTCTGACCCGCCGGGTGTGACCGCGGAGATCACGGACATCCGGACCACCAACAGCACCGCGCCGCCCGGCCTCCGCGTCAGGTACCCGTTCTGACCGGGCCGGTGGAGCCGCGGACGACCAGCTCCGGGCGGAACAGGAACTCCGTGTGCGGCGTCGTGTGGCCGCGGACTTCTTCCAGGAGTGACTGGACCGCGGCGAGGCCCATGGCCTGGACGGGTTGGCGGATCGTGGTGAGGGGTGGGTCGGTGAACTCCATCATCGGGGCGTCGTCGTAGCCGACGACCGAGATGTCGCCGGGGACGGAGAGGCCGCGCTGGCGGGCAGCGCGGATGACGCCGAGCGCCATCATGTCGGAGCCGCAGATGACCGCGCTGACTCCGGCGTCGAGCAGCTGCTGCGCGGCCGCGGCGCCGCCCTCGACGCCGAACATGCTCAAGGCGACCAGCTCGTCGAGCTCCGGATCGGTCAGGCCGAGCTGCGCCTTCATCGAGGTGCGGTAGCCGGCCAGCTTGCGCTGGACGACGATGAATCGCTCCGGCCCGGACGCGAACCCGATCCGGCGGTGGCCGAGGGCGACCGCATGGGAGACCGCGAGCTCCATCGCGGCGTACTCGTCCGACGACACGAACGGCGCCTCGACCGCGGGCAGCCAGCCGTTCACGAACACCACCGGCAGCCGCCGGTCCACCAGCGACTGGTAGCGCTCGTGGTCGGCTCCGGTGTCCGCATGCAGGCCGGAGACGAAGATGATCCCGGAGACGCCGCGCTCCAGCAGCATCTCGACGTACTCCTCCTCGGTCGCGCCGGACGGCGACTGCGTGCACAGCACCGGGGTGAACCCGCGCTGCGACAAGGCCGACTCGATCACCTGGGCGAACGCCGGGAAGATCGGGTTGATCAGCTCCGGCATCACCAGCCCGATCAGCCCCGCCGATCGGCGCCGCAACCGGGTCGGCCGTTCGAACCCGAGAACGTCGAGCGCGGTCAGGACCGACTGCTTGGTCTCCTCCGCCACCCCCGGCTTGCCGTTCAGCACCCGCGAGACCGTGGCCTCGCTCACCCCCGCCTTGGCCGCGATGTCCGCCAGCCGTGCTCTGCTGCTCACGCCCGGCACTGTACCCAGCCGATCGCTGATCTTGCAGCAAGATCCTGCAAGAACTTGCAGGATGCGTGGAGCTGTCCACAACGTGAACAGTACGGACACGTCACACGCCGTACACCTTGTCAGGACGAGCCGGGCGGGTGAGGATAGGCGCACCCCCAGCCCGGGGGCCTTTACTCGGATCGTCCGGCACGTTCCTGCCGGTGAAGGGATGTACATCGTCATGGCCACTGTGTCTTTCAAGGCAGCCACCCGGATCTACCCCGGTGGTGACACCCCCGCCGTCGACAAGCTCAACCTCGAGATCGAGGACGGCGAGTTCATGGTTCTCGTCGGCCCGTCGGGTTGCGGCAAGTCCACCTCGCTCCGGATGCTCGCGGGCCTCGAAGAGGTCAACGAGGGCTCCATCTACATCGGCGACCGCGACGTCACGCACCGTCCGCCGAAGGAGCGGGACATCGCGATGGTGTTCCAGAACTACGCTCTCTACCCGCACATGTCGGTCGCCGACAACATGGGCTTCGCCCTGAAGATGCAGGGTGTCTCCAAGGAGGACCGCGCCAAGCGCGTGATGGAGGCCGCCAAGCTGCTCGGCCTGGAGGAGTACCTGGAGCGCAAGCCGAAGGCGCTGTCCGGTGGTCAGCGTCAGCGGGTCGCGATGGGCCGCGCGATCGTGCGTAACCCGCAGGTCTTCCTGATGGACGAGCCGCTGTCGAACCTCGACGCCAAGCTCCGGGTCCAGACCCGCACCCAGATCGCCGAGCTCCAGCAGCGTCTCGGTGTCACGACCGTCTACGTCACCCACGACCAGGTCGAGGCCATGACGATGGGCGACCGGGTCGCCGTACTGAAGGACGGCCTGCTGCAGCAGGTCGACACCCCGCTGAACCTGTACGACCACCCGAAGAACAAGTTCGTCGCGGGCTTCATCGGTTCGCCGGCGATGAACCTGCTGAACGCCGACATCACCGAGGGCGGCGCGAAGCTGGGCGACTACGTCATCCCGCTCGAGCGCAGCCTGCTCGCCAAGGCCGGCAGCGACAAGACGCTGACCGTGGGTGTCCGGCCGGAGGCCTTCAAGGTCGCCGACCAGGGCCTGCCCGTCCACGTCGCGGTGGTCGAGGAGCTCGGCGCCGACGCGTACCTGTACGGCACCGCGGAGCACAACAACGAGCACCAGCAGATCGTCGCCCGGATCGACGCCCGGATGCCGGTCGAGAAGGGCTCGACCGTTCACCTCGCGGCGGTGCCGGACAAGCTGCACCTCTTCTCCGCCTCCACCGAGGAGCGCCTGACCGCCTGATCCGATCAGCGCGGTACGACGGAACGCAGCTGCGGCCCCGGATGGCTCGACCATCCGGGGCCGTGGTCCGTCTAGGTCACCTTCCGCCGCTGTTCGTCCTGGGTGGCCGGGTGGTCGGCCGGGTTCAGGTTGGTCTGCTTCAGCAGGTAGTGCGGGCGCTTCTTGGTCTCGTAGTAGATCCGGCCGATGTACTCGCCGATCACCCCGAGCATCACCATCTGCAGCCCGCCGAGCCCGACGATGGCCGCGATCAGCGTGACGTACCCGGGCATCTCCACCCCGCGCAGCACCGCGACCGCGATCACCCAGACCGCGTACCCGGCGGCGACCGCGGTGAGCAGCAGGCCGATGTAGATCGCCAGCCGCAGCGGCCGGTTGTTGAACGACAGCAGCCCGTCCAGCCCGTACTCGAGCAACCGGCGGAAGGTCCACCGGCTCTTCCGCTCGGCCGGCTGCTTCACGTTGTCGTACTCGAACAGGATCGACTCGAACCCGATCCAGGCGAACAGCCCCTTGGAGAACCGGTTGTACTCCCCCAGCTCCAGCAGCCCGTTCACGGCCCGGCGGGACAGCAGCCGGAAGTCGCCCACCCCGTCGACCAGCTCGACGTCGGCCCACTTGTTGATCAGCCAGTAGTAAGCGCGGGCGAACAGCGTCCGGGTAGCCGGGTCGCCGACCCGGTTCCGGCGGGCGATCACCTGGTCGAAGCCGCGCTCGTACAGGTCCAGCATCCGGCCGATCAGCTCCGGCGGGTGCTGCAGGTCGGCGTCCATGATCACCACCGCGTCGCCGGAGGCGTACCGCAGGCCGGCCAGCATCGCGGCCTCCTTGCCGAAGTTCCGGCTGAAGGACAGGTACCGGACCGCTGGATCGTTGTCCGCGAGCTGCACCAGGGCGTCGAGCGTCCCGTCGCTGCTGCCGTCGTCGACGTACACGATCTCGTAGGGCCGGCCGAGCTCGGCGAGCTCCCGGCTGACGGCTTCATGGAACCGGTCGACCACGTCGACCTCGTTGTAACACGGCACCACGAGACTCAGCCGCATCAGCCGTCCCACCTCCCTCGCCAGGACCGATTCTTGTCCAGACCGGAACTACGCGCTACTTTGGCGCTCGATCGAGCGGGTGGGTACGGGGACTGAACTGAGGGGCGACCAGTGGACGGCGGAGCGGAGCAGGACCCGAGGCGCTCGGCTCTCCTGCCTGCGCTCGTGGCCGGTGTGCTGGTGGCGGCGGTGTTCGCCGCCTCCGGATTCATCCGCGGTACCTTTCCCTTCGGTTCACTGTCCCGCAGTACCAACGATCTCGGTACCCAGTACATCCCCTTCTTCGCCCACCTGTGTGACGTCCTGCACGGCCGCGCCCAAGGTGACCTGCTCTTCAACTGGCAGAGCGCGTTCGGCGTCGGGTTCCTGGCCGACTACGGCGTCGACCTCGGCAGCCCATTGTCCTTGCTGGTGGGTCTCTTCCCGCGCGACCAGATCGACCTGGCCGTCTACGTCATCACCGTCCTCAAGCTGAGCCTGGCCGCCGCCGCGATGGCGGTCCTACTACTCAAGATGTCGCCAGGACCCCGTTGGGTTGCAGCTATTTTGGGAGCGTCGTACGGCGTCTGTGGGTGGGCGATCGACGACGGAGCGTACGTGCCGATGTGGCTGGACGGCCTGATCGCGCTGCCGATGTTCTTCCTGGTCGCCGAGTGGTCACTGCGCCGGACCAACCGGCTGCTCAGCGTGCTCGTGGTCGCCGTCTTCTGGGTCTCCAACTTCTACACCGCCTACATGGCAACGATCGCGGCCGGGCTGTACCTGATCGCGCGGGTGCTGACCAGTGACCTGACCTGGTGGCTGCGACTGCGCGGCGTCGTCCGGCACGGTATCGCGTTCGTGCTCGGGATCGCGCTGGCCGGGCCGATCCTGCTGCCGATCTTCGCCGCGAACGACGACGCCACCCCGTCGCCGTCCGGCATCTTCACGCCGTCCCCGGTCGACATCTTCCTGTCCCGCCTGCTGCCGCTGTCCGAGGGCGTCGGCCGCACCGCCAGCCTGTACGTCGGAACCGCCGCCCTGCTCCTTGCCCTGACGTTGCCGTTCAACAAGTTCGTGCCGATCCGGACCAAGCTGGTCTGGATCGTGACGACCGCCGCGATCGCGCTGTCGTTCAGGTGGACGCCGACGCAGGAGATGTGGCACGGCTTCGACACCCCGAACGGCAGCCAGTACCGCGAGGCCTTCGTGCTCTGCGGCGTGCTCATCGTCGTGGCCTGGATCTCGGTCGCCGCTCGGGTGCCCGGCCCGTTGGCTTTGCTGGGCGGCGGGGCTCTGCTCGCGGTCATCGCCGTACTCTCCGACGGCAGTCCGCTGCTGACCGATCACGCGATGACCGTGCTGATCGCCTCCGGCGCTGTCACGATCGCTGCACTGGGCACCATCTGGGTCGTACGGCGCTTTGCCGCCGGGCGACGCGTCAAGTGGCCGATCGCGGCGGCGTTCGCCGTCGTGATGGCCGTCGTCGCGGTCGAGACCACGTGGACCGCGGTGGTGACGGACGAGGAGCGAGCGAAGCTCCTCAGCTCGTCGGTGCCGCCGTGGAACCAGCACCAGACCGAGCGGTCCGAGGCGATCCAGGGCGCCAACGCCTGGCCGCAGTACCGGGCCGATCCGGGGACGTCGGTGACGCCGAACGACCCGATGCTGCTCGGCGGGCAGGGCGCCGGGCTCTACAGCAGCCTGCTCCCCTACTCGGTGAACCAGACCCTGACCGGCCTCGGCTTCGGCTGGACCGGGTACGGGCGCGCGTCCGACGATCTGGAGCACCCGGTGACCGACGCGATCTTCTCGATCGGCGCGCGGATGCACCTCGAGGCGGGCGGCAAGGAGACGATCACCCGGTCCCAGGTGCCGCCGCTGGTGACGGTCCGGCGGCGGCTCGGGGCGACGGCCGCCTCGAACGCGTTCGTCGCCCAGGAGCGGCTGCTCGGGACGCAGGTGTACGAGGTGCCCGAGTACCGCGGCAGCAAATCGATCACAGGCGGCGACGTGAAACTGGTCGGGCGCTGCACACCTGGTACGACGGCGTTCCTGCACCAGCCACGGGTGTCCGGCGCGGCCCGGCTGACCGACGGCGAGCAGTGGCATGAGTTGACCGCGAGCCGCCGGCCGGGCATCAACACGAACAGCGAGATGGTTCGGCTCGGCACGGTCCCGGCGTCCGGGGTGGTGTCGGCCGAGATCAAGTTCAGCGGCTCCCCGTCCGGGATCACCGCCACCGGCGCGCTCGGCTGCCTCGACGAGCAGCGTCTCGCGAAGGCGGTGCGGATGCTGCGGTTGAGCGGGGCGACGGACGTCGAGGTGGGCGGTCACTCGATCAGCGCGACGCTGCCTCCGGGCACCCAGGGGTACGCCGTGATCGCCGTACCGAAGCTGCCGGGTTGGAAGTGCTCGGCCGGCGGCGGCAAGGCGCAGACGCCCCGGGACTACGGCGGTCTGGTCGCCGTACAGCTGACCGGCAACGCGGACCGGATCGACTGCACCTACACGCCGCCCGGTCTCCGTCGTGGCCTCGCACTGGGCGCAGTCGCCGCCGCCATCACGCTCGGGCTCGTGCTGTTCGGCCGCCTCCGCCGCTCTAGGAGGTGATGTCCCGGCGGTAGAACACCGCTCCGCCGAGGACGATCAGGACGACGGCAAGAATGCCGAGGTACCAGGCGCCGTGCTCGAAGGACAGCGTCTTCTCGATGCTGCTACACATGTAGCTGCCGTCGGATCCGGTCGAGCACTGGTTCACGAAGTACGTCGCGTCGTGCCGGACGAAGGCGTCGAAGTTGAGCTTCACCAGCCACGGCTGGGCCTGGTTCAGGAATCCGGCGAAGACACCCTCGATCAGGACCAGGTATCCCATCGCCACGCCGATCGCGGCCGCGGTGTGCCGGAGCAGCAGCCCGACCACCCCACCGAGCGCGGCGCCGACGGCGACCAGCAGGACGGCCCGGCCGCCCGTCGCAGTGAGGTCGCGCCAGACCTTCCCCGTCGTACTCGAGGTGTCTCCGAGTTGGTCGACGATCACGTACGTCCCGAACGTCAGGATGGCGAGCACGCCGACCGCCACCGGGACGAACCCGATCGCGGCGGCCAGCAACTTGCTGCCGTACACCCGCAGCCGCCGCGGCTCGAACGTCAGCCAGTTGCCGATCGCGCCGGTGCTGAACTCGGCCCCGACGAAACTGGCCCCGATCAGGAACGCGGCGAAGACCAGCAGGTACGACGACCCGAGCAGCAACTCCGGCATCAGTTCGGCGAACACCACCCGCGGCTTGCCGAAGTCGTCGATGACCGGCTCCCGGAAGTTGCAGAACTCCGCCTTCGCCGGCTTCGGGTCCGGCTGGTTCTCCCAGTCCGCCTCGCAGCGCTTGCGATCTGCCTCGCCGTTCTGCACCCAGTACTCGTGCGCGGCCTCGAACTGCGCCTGCGACGACCGCTGCTCCTCCGCGGACATCGGGCGGGCGTCGTTCCAGACGACGACCATCAGCAGCACGGTGATCGCCAGCACCCCGAGTACGCCGATGACCGTCAGCCGGCGCGCGGTCAGCCGGCGGAGCTCCACTCCGGTGAGGCGCAGCATCACAACCCCTCGCCTTCGGTGAGCTCGAGGAAGACCGACTCCAGGTCGGCGCGGACCGGGATCAGCTCGGACACGTACAGCTCCTGCTGCGCCAGCCGGCGGGTCACGTCGGCCGGGTGCTCGGCGCCGTCGACGAGCAGGTAGCTGCCGTCGGCGCGCACCGTCATCCCGGCCGCGGTCAGGATCCGGGTCGCCGCCTCGTGGTTGTCCACGGCAACCTTCACGGTTCCCGCCGTACCACCGCCGATCACCTCGGTGACCGAGCCGGCGGCGAGCAGCCGGCCGTGGCCGATGATCGAGACGGTGTCGGCGACCTGCTCGACCTCGGCCAGGATGTGCGAGCTGACCAGCACCGTCCTGCCCTGGTCGCCGAGACTGCGCATGGTCTCGCGGATCTCCCGGATCCCGGCCGGGTCGAGCCCGTTGGTCGGCTCGTCGAAGATCAGCAGGTCGGGCTCCTTGAGCAGCGTGGCCGCGATCGCCAGCCGCTGCTTCATGCCGAGCGAGTACGCCCGGAACCGGTCCTTGCCGCGCTCGCCGAGCGAGGTCTGCTCGAGCACCTCGCCGACCCGCTGCCGCGGCGCGCCGATCGCCTCGGCGAGCAGCTCGAGATTCTTCCGGCCGCTGAACGCCGGGAAGAACTTCGGCGACTCGACGATCGCGCCGACCCGGCCGACCACGTCCGGCAGCTCGGCCGGCACCGGCCGGCCGAACACCGTCATCGTCCCCGCGTCGGCCCGGATCAGCCCGAGCAGCATCCGGATCGACGTGGTCTTTCCGGACCCGTTCGGGCCCAGGAACCCGTGCACCCCGCCGACCGGCACGTCCAGGTCGAGGCCCTGGACCGCCACCACCTTCCGGCCCCGCCGGTTCCGGAAGGTCTTGCGCAGGCCGCGTGTGCTGATCGCCAGCTCCGGCATCTGACCCCCTTGTCGCCGTTCCGACGCACAGCTTGGCAGGTTTGTTCGCAGAGCGCTCGTAAAAATACCCCCCGCCGGTATCACCCAAGGACTTGCATCTGATACCCCAAGGGGGTAACTTCTTGCCTGTCGACATACCCCCAAGGGGTAGCAGTGAGGAAGCTGAAGGAGCCGGAGATGACCCACGACGCCGAGCACGTGCACGGATACACCGCCGAGAAGACCAGCCACCTGAAGCGGCTGCGGCGGATCGAGGGCCAGATCCGCGGCCTGCAGCGGATGGTCGAGGAGGACAAGTACTGCATCGACATCCTCACCCAGGTGTCGGCGGCCACCAAGGCGCTGCAGTCCTTCTCGCTGGAGTTGCTGGACGAGCACCTGGCGCACTGCGTGGTCGAGGCCGCGCAGAAGGGCGGCGCCGAGGCCGAGGAGAAGGTCCGCGAGGCCTCCGACGCCATCGCCCGTCTGGTCCGCAGCTGAATCGAGATCCCGAGCAAGGAGAACCACTATGACCACCACGACCTACTCCGTCTCCGGCATGACCTGCGGGCACTGCTCCGCTTCCGTCACCGAGGAGATCAGCAAGATCGCAGGGGTGCAGGAAGTCAGCATCGACCTCGTCGCGGGTGGCACCTCCGCGGTGCACGTGACGAGTGAGTCCGCTCTCGACGAGGTCTCCGTCCGTGAGGCCGTCGACGAGGCGGGTTACGAACTGGCGGCGTCGTGAGCCGGGCCGCCGCGCTCCGGCTCGGCGCGTTCGCCGGTGCGCTGGCGCTCGCCTTCGGGGCGGCGTTCGCGGTCGGCTCCGCGGTGGACCCGATCGCGGCGGCCGACACCACCGCCCCGGCGCACAACGAGGAGATGGGCGGTATGGAGGAACCAGCAGCAGGACACGGGGCGGGGCACAGCGAGTCCGGTGGGCAACTGCCCGGGCTCTCGGTCTCCGAGGCCGGCTACACCCTCACCCCCGCGACGACGTTCTACCAGCCCGGCGCCAAGACCGAGCTGCGCTTCACCATCCAGGGCCCGGACGGCAAGCCGGTCACGCAGTACACCGAGACGCACGAGAAGGACCTGCACCTGATCGTGGTCCGGCGTGACCTGTCCGGTTTCCACCACGTGCACCCGACCCGGGACGCGAGTGGGACCTGGAGCATTCCGTTCACGTTCACCGCCGGTGGCACGTGGCGGCTGTTCGCCGACTTCCAGCCGGCCGGTCTCGACCGGACGCTGACCCTCGGCACGGACGTCAACGTCTCCGGCCTCTACATCCCGGTCCCGCTCAGCGAGCCGGCCAGTGTCTACAGCTTCGACGGGTACGACGTGACGCTGGCAGGCAACCCGGTTGCGGGCAAGGAGTCCGAGCTGACGTTCACGATCAGCCGGGGCGGGAAGCCGGTCACCGACCTGCAGCCGTACCTCGGCGCCTTCGGGCACCTGGTGTCCCTGCGCAGCGGCGACCTCGCCTACCTGCACACCCACCCGTCCCAGGACGCGAAGCCGGGTATGAAGGGCGGGCCGCAGATCACCTTCGGCACCACCTTCCCGACCGCAGGCACGTACAGCCTGTTCCTGGACTTCCAGCACGCGGGCGCGGTCCACACCGCCGAGTTCACCGTGCAGGTGGGCGCCGACGGCAAGACCCAGATCGTTCCGCCCACGTCGCTGCCGTCGGCAGAGCCGTCCATGAAGCAGTCGGGGCAGCCGTCGGGGCAGCCGTCTGCTCCGGGGCACGAAGAGACCCCGCACGGCCACTGAGAGAGGAGGCACACTGCAATGACCACCACAGAATCCGGTCAGTCCGTCGAGCTCATCATCGGTGGCATGACGTGCGCCTCGTGCGCCGCCCGGGTGGAGAAGAAGCTGAACCGGATGGACGGTGTCACCGCGACCGTCAACTACGCCACCGAGAAGGCGAAGGTCACGTTCGCGGACGGCATCACCACCGACGACCTGGTCGCGACCGTCGAGAAGACCGGCTACACCGCCGCGCTTCCGGCGCCCGCGGTCAACGCGCCGGACGCCGAGGAGCCGGACGAGCTCAAGCCGCTGCGGCAGCGCCTGTTCGCCAGCATCGCGCTGGCGGTCCCGGTGATCGCGTTCGGCATGATCCCCGCGCTGCAGTTCGACTTCTGGCAGTGGGCGTCGCTGACGCTGGCCTTCCCGGTGGTCACGTGGGCGGCGTGGCCGTTCCACAAGGCCGCCTGGACCAACCTGCGGCACGGCGCCGCCACGATGGACACGCTGATCTCGCTGGGCGTGGTGAGCGCCTTCCTGTGGTCGCTGTACGCGTTGTTCATCGGCGGAGCCGGCGAGCCGGGGATGAAGATGCCGTTCACGCTGATCCCGTCCCGGGGCGGCGGTGCGGAGGAGATCTACCTCGAGGTCGCGGCCGGCGTCACCACGTTCATCCTGGCCGGCCGGTACTTCGAGGCCCGTGCCAAGCGCCGGTCCGGTGCAGCCCTGCGGGCACTGCTGGAGCTGGGTGCGAAGGATGTCGCCGTACTGCGGAACGGTTCCGAGGTCCGGATTCCGGCGGACCAGCTGGTGGTCGGCGACCATTTCGTCGTACGGCCGGGTGAGAAGGTCGCCACTGACGGCGTGATCGTCACCGGGAGCAGCGCGGTGGACGCGTCGATGCTGACCGGTGAGTCGGTGCCGGTCGAGGTCGGCGAGGGCGACGCGGTCGTCGGCGCCACCGTGAACGCCGGCGGCCGGCTCGTGGTCCGGGCGACCCGGGTCGGGTCGGACACCCAGCTGGCGCAGATGGCCCGGCTGGTCGAGGACGCCCAGAACGGGAAGGCCGC
Organism: Kribbella sp. NPDC050820; assembly: GCF_040653975.1. Lineage (NCBI taxonomy): Bacteria > Bacillati > Actinomycetota > Actinomycetes > Propionibacteriales > Kribbellaceae > Kribbella > Kribbella sp. NPDC050820. The sequence goes on along the minus strand of NZ_JBFAHB010000003.1, from coordinate 160,553 downwards.
GGTCCAGCGGCTGGCCGACAAGGTGTCCGGGATCTTCGTGCCGATCGTGATCGGGCTGGCGCTGGGCACGCTCGGGTTCTGGCTCGGGAACGGGTCGCCGGTGGAGGTCGCGTTCACCGCGGCGGTCGCCGTACTGATCATCGCCTGCCCCTGTGCGCTCGGGCTGGCCACGCCGACCGCGCTGATGGTCGGCACCGGTCGCGGCGCGCAGCTGGGCATCCTGATCAAGGGCCCGGAGGTGCTCGAGTCCACCCGCCGGATCGACACCGTCGTGCTGGACAAGACGGGCACCGTGACCACGGGCCGGATGGAGCTGGTCGACGTACTGCTGGCGCCGTCCGAGGACCGGGCCGAGGTGCTGCGGCTGGCCGGGGCGCTGGAGCACTCCAGCGAGCACCCGATCGCTGCCGCCATTGCACGAGGAGCTGCTGCCGAGGTCGGCACGCTGCCCGAGGTCGAGGACTTCGGGAACGTCGAGGGCCTTGGCGTCCAGGGCATCGTCGACGGGCACGCCGTACTGGTCGGACGGACCCGGCTGCTGGAGGAGTGGAGCCAGTACCTGCCGGACGACCTGGCGCACGCGAAGGAGCACGCCGAGGCCGAGGGCAGTACTGCGGTTGCCGTCGGCTGGGACGGTCAGGCGCGGGCAGTGCTGGTCGTCGCGGACACCGTGAAGGAGACGTCGGCGCAGGCCATCAAGCAGCTTCGTGAGCTTGGACTGCGGCCGGTGCTGCTGACCGGTGACAACGAAGCGGTGGCGTCGAAGGTGGCGGCCGAGGTCGGCATCGACGAGGTGATCGCCGAGGTGCTTCCGGCTGACAAGGTCGACGCGGTCAAGAAGCTCCAGGACGAGGGCCGCGTGGTCGCCATGGTCGGCGACGGCGTCAACGACGCGGCTGCCCTGGCCCAGGCCGACCTCGGCCTGAGCATGGGCACCGGCACCGACGTGGCGATCGAGGCCAGCGACCTGACCCTGGTCCGCGGCGACCTGCGCGCGGCGGCGGACGCCATCCGCCTGTCCCGCAGCACGCTGCGCACCATCAAGGGCAACCTGTTCTGGGCCTTCGCCTACAACGTGGCCGCGATCCCGTTGGCCGCTGCGGGGCTGCTCAACCCGATGCTGGCGGGGGCCGCGATGGCGTTCAGTTCGGTCTTCGTGGTGTCGAACAGCCTGCGGTTGCGGCGATTCCGTCCGCTCACCTGATCCACGCCGTACTGTCGCTGGCCAGTAGTCCGTCGTCCAACGGGCTGCTGGCCAGCAGCAGTTCGTCGTACGGCTGAAGCTCGATCGGCTCCGGGGTCAGGTTGGTGATGGAGATCAGGCTCTCGCGGGTGAAGGCGAGGACGCCGGGTGGGGTGTCGAGCCAGCGCAGGGTGCCGTCGCCGAGGTGGGTGCGGCGGAGCTTGAGGCCGGTGCGGTAGAGGGTGAGCATCGAGTTCTGGTCGTCGTGCTGAGACTCGGCCGTGAGGTTCTTCCAGTCGGCAGGCTGCGGGAGCCACGGTGTCCCGGCGCCGAAGCCGAACGGCGGCTCCTTGCCGGACCAGGGAAGGGGCACTCGGCAACCATCGCGACCGCGGTCGGTGCCGTTGGAGCGGGTGAAGATCGGGTCCTGCAGCAGGTGGTCGGGCAGGTCCTCGACCTCGGGCAGGCCGAGCTCCTCGCCTTGGTAGACGTACAGGCCGCCGGGGAGCGCCATCGCGAGCAGGGCGGCCGCGCGGGCCCGGCGTTCGCCGAGGACCAGGTCGGTGCGCATGCCGTGCTTGCGGTCCTGGTGTGAGAACGACGTGTCCGGGCGGCCGTACTTCGTGACCGGCCGGGTGACGTCGTGGTTCGACAGCACCCAGGTCGGCGGGGCGCCGATCGGGACGTGGGTGGTCAGGGTGAGGTCGATCGAGGCCTTCAGCTCGTCGGCCTGCCACGGGCGGGACAGGAAGTCGAAGTTGAAGGCGGTCTGCATCTCGTCCGGGCGCAGGTACAGCGCGAACCGCTCCTGGTCCGGCATCCACATCTCGCCGACCAGGAACCGGTCGTCGTACTCGTCGGTGATTCGCCGCCAGCCCCGGTACACCCCGTGCACCTCGTCGTGGTCGGTGTACGACTCCTCGACGCTGTCCAGGTCCTTGAACAGTACGGCGGCGCTGTCGATCCGGATCCCGTCGACGCCGCGGTCCAGCCAGAACCGGAGGATGTCGTGGAACTCCTCGACCACCTCGGGGTTGCGCCAGTTGAAGTCGGGCTGCTCGGGGGCGAACAGGTGCAGGTACCACTCGCCGTCCTCGACACGGGTCCAGGCCGGGCCGTTGAAGATGGACTGCCAGTCGTTGGGCGGCTGGTCTCCGTTGCCTTGGCGGAAGATGAAGCGCTCGCGCTCGGGTGAGCCGGGGCCGGCCTGGAGGGCCTGGACGAACCAGTCCTGCTGGTCGGAGCCGTGGTTCGGGACGATGTCGATGATGGTGCGGATGTTCAGCGCGTGCGCCTCGGCGATGTACGCCTCGGCCTCCGCCAGCGTCCCGAACGCCGGATCGATCGCCCGGTAGTCCGCGACGTCGTACCCACCATCCGCCATCGGCGACGGATACCAGGGGTTCAACCAGATCGCATCCACCCCCAACTCAGCCAGATACGGCAACCTCTCCCGCAACCCCGCCAGATCCCCGATCCCATCCCCATTCCCATCAGCAAAACTCCGCAGATAAACCTGATAAATCGCAGCACCCCGCCACCACGCGTCCGCCATGAAATCTCCTTATCCTTTGAGGCTTCCGGCGGTGAGGCCGGACATGATGCTGCGTTGGAAGATGAAGAACACCAAGATGGTGGGCAGGCTGGCGATCACCAGGGCGGCGATCAGCACGTTCTGCGGCATCTGCGCGGACAGCGACGCGATGCCGACGCTGATCGACATCTTGTCCGGCTCCGGCAGCACCAGCAGCGGCCAGACGAAGTCCTTCCACACCGTGACCACCGACAGGATCGACACCACGCCGAGGATCGGCCGCGACACCGGCAGCACGATCGACCACAGGATCCTGGCCGGCGACGCCCCGTCGATCTCCGCCGCCTCCAGCAGTTCCCGCGGAATCGAGTCGAAGAACCGCTTCAGCAGGAACACGAAGAACCCGTTCGCTGCCGCCGGCAACCAAATGGCCCACGGCGTGTTCAGCAGGTCGAGGTGCAGGATCGGCAGGTCCTTCGCGGTCAGGTACGTCGGCAGCAGCAACACCATCGGCGGGATCATCAAGGTCGCGAGCATCGCGCCCAGCACCACCTTCCCGAACACCGGCCGCAACTTCGACAACGCGTACGCCGCCGTGACGTCGACCGCAAGCGTGATCAGCCAGGCGCCCCCGGCGTACAGCACGGTGTTCTTCAGGAACACCCCGAGCTGCAGCTGCTCCCACGCCTCCTTGTAGACCCCGAAGTCGTAGTCGTCCGGGAAGAAACTCGGCGGGATCTGCGCCAGCTCGTCCGGCGACTTGAGCGCGCCGGTCACCATCCAGTACAGCGGGAACACGAAGGCGCCGGTGAATCCGACCACCGTCAGGGTCAGCGTCGCCCAGTACATGATCCGGCCGTGCGGAGTCCGCAACGCCTGTGGTGAGACGAGGGTTCTCATCGTTCGGCCTCCCGGGACACGCGCAGGTAGATCGCGGAGAACACCATCAGCACGACCATCAGCATCAGCCCGAGCGCGCCACCGCCGCCGAAGTCGCCGAAGTTGAAGGCGTACTGGTACATCAGGTAGGCGACCGTGACGGTCGCGTTCTCCGGGCCGCCGCCGGTCAGCAGGTACGGCTCGATGAAGACCTGCATGGTCGCGACCACCTGCAGCAGCAACATCACCAGCAGGATCAGCTTGGTCTGCGGGATCGTCACGTGCCAGACCCGCCGGAACAGGCCGGCCCCGTCGAGCTCGGCCGACTCGTACAGGTCCCCCGGGATGCTCTGCAACGCGGCCAGGTAGATCAGCGTGCCGGTGCCGAGGTTCATCCAGGTCGAGACGAGCACCAGACTGACGAGCGCCGTACTGGTCGAGTCGAGCCAGCTCAACGGCGGGATGCCGAACACGTCCAGGACCTGGTTGAACAGGCCGGATCCCGGGTCGTAGAACCACTTGAACAGCAGTACGGCGACCGCCGGGGGCAGCATCACCGGGAGGTAGACGACGAACCGCAGGTACGCCTTCGCGTGCTTGAGCTCGTTGAGTACGACGGCCAGCACGAACGGCACGGCGTACCCGATGACGAGCGCAAGCCCGCTGAACACCGCCGTGTTGATCCAGGCCGACCGGAACGCCGGGTCCTCGATCACGGTCCGGAAGTTGTCGAACCCCACCCACTTCGGCGGGTCGACGAAGTTGTTCTCCTGGAAGGACAGCAGCACCTCCCACACCATCGGGTACCAGGAGAACAAGGCGAAACAGATCAACGCCCCACACAAGAACCCGTACGCCGTAAGATTCCGCCCCACCGCCCTCCGCAGAGCGCCGTGGTCGCCCGGTGACTGCGGGTCCGTCGTCCGCACCGGGTGCGAACGACGGACCTGCTCCTCGGTAACGGTCATCTAGGTGTTCTTCGCCAGGATCTTGTTGGCCTTGGACTCCGCGTCGGCGAGGAGTTTGTCGATGTCGGCGTCCTGGCGGGTGAGGACGGCGGACATCGCGACGTCGAGGACGGCGTACAGCTCCTGCGCCTTGGGCGGCTCGAGCTTGTTGGTGATGCTGGACTGGGCGGCGACGTACGGCGCGAAGTGGTCGACCGGAACGGTGGCGTACTGCTTGCGAAGGGCAACGATCTCCTTGCCCGGCGCGGAGTCGCCGTACAGGTCCGGGATCGGCAGCCCGACCGGGCGGCCCTGCTCCTTCGACCGCTGGTAGTTGAACTGCCCCTTGCCGGGCGTGAGCTCGTGGAACTCAAGCCACAGCAGGCCGGCCTTGATCTTCTCCGGCGTCGCCTTTGGGTTGAACATGTAGCCGTCGCCACCGCTCAGCGACGCCTTGCCCTCGGACTCCGGTACGGCGGTGACGCCGTAGTCCTCGAACTTGCCCTGGAAGTCGTTGTTCACCGACTGCACCACGTCCGGCGCGCCGATCATCATGCCGAGCTTGCCGGAGCCCATCATCCGCATCAGGTCCTCCCACTGGAGGAGCTGCTTGCTGCCCATCGAGTTGTCGTTCCAGCGCATCTGCTTGAGGTTCTCCAGGACCGCCTTGCCCTCGGCGCTGTTGAACGCGGCCGTCTTGCCGTCGTCGCTGACCATCGAGCCACCGCGTGCGTACAGGCTCGCGGCGAAGTGCCAGCCGCCGGTGTTGCCCGCGGAGTACTCACCGAAGCCGACGTACCCGGCGCCGAGGCCGGCGATCTTCTTGGCGGCCGCCTGCACCTCGGACCAGGTCTTCGGCGGCGCGTCCGGGTCGAGACCGGCCTGGGTGAACAGCTTGCGGTTGTAGACCAGGCCCATGTTGTAGTTGTTGCGCGGCAGGCCGTAGGTCTTGTCGCCGTCCTCGAACACGCCCAGGACGTCGTCGCGCAGGTCAGCGGTCGCCTTCACGGTGCCGACGTGCTCGCTGATGTCGGCGGCCTGCCGGGCTTTGATGATCTTCTGCACGTCGGTGTAGTAGACGTAGAAGACGTCCTCCTGGGTGCCGCCGGCCAGCTTCGCCTGGAAGGTGTCCGGGTTGATGCAGGGGAACGCGTCCTTGCTCTGGACGGTGATGTTCGGGTGCAGCTTCTGGAACTCGGCCACGTCCGCGTCCCAGGCCGCGCGTTCCTTCGGATTGCTCTTCGGCGGCTGGCAGCCGACCGTGATCGTGACCGGCCCGTCGGCTCCCGCTGAGCTCTGAGCGTCCGGTGTGTCGTCCCCCGATCCACAGGACACGGCCCCCAGGCCCAGTCCCACCGCCAGCAACAGGCCGAGGCCGCGGCGCGTTGTCGTCATCTTCCACCCTCTCCCTCGATCGTGAGCACACCGTAGGCAACTCGACGCGAGCGCGCAATACCTCGACTTTAGAATGCAAAATCGTGACTGCAGTCAGGAAGTCGAGCCCAACGCAAACAGCCGCCGACCGGCCAGCGGTCGACGGCTGTGGAGTTGCGGGTACGGCGGGCGGCTCAGCCGCGGGCGCGGGTCGTCGAGGCCCGGACCACCAACTCGGGTTCGAAAAGGAGTTCGTCGGCGGGTACTGCGGCGCGCTCGATCAGGGCGACCAGCATGTCGACGGCCGCCCGGCCCATCGCGTCGATCGGCTGCCGGACGGTGGTGAGTGGCGGGTCGGTGCAGTTCATCATCGCGGAGTCGTCGTACCCGATCACGGAGACGTCGTCGGGCACCCGGAGGCCGGCCCGGCGGACCGCGCGAATGGCGCCCAGGGCAAGGATGTCGCTGGCGCAGACGATGCCGGTGACGCCGTTGTTGACCAGCCGGGTGGCGGCCGCGTGCCCGCCCTCGAGCGAGAACATCGTGTGCTCGACCAGGTCCGGATCGGACTCGTCCGACGCGGCGAACGCCTCCAGCTTGCGCCGGGACGGAATGTGGTCGCGCGGGCCGAGCACCATGCCGATCCGCCGGTGGCCGAGCGCCCGCAGGTGTCCGATCGCCATCTCGGCGGCGACGTAGTCGTCCGAGGACACCTGCGGGAAGCCGAGGTGGTCGACGGCCGCGTTGACCAGCACGGTCGGCAGCTTGCGCTCCTGGATCAGCTCGTAGTGCTGGTGCGGCGCGTCCGCCTGCGCGTAGAACCCGCCGGCGAACACCACGCCGGACACCTGCTGCTGCAGGAGCAGGTCGACGTAGTCCGCCTCGGACACACCGCCGACCGTCCGGGTGCAGAGCAAGGACGTGAAACCTTGCTGCGCCAGCGCTCCCCCGACCACCTCGGCGAACGCCGGGAAGATCGGGTTCTGCAACTCCGGCAGCACCAGGCCGACCAGTCGTGCGCGATCCCCGCGCAACTGGGTGGGGCGCTCGTACCCGAGCACGTCCAGCGCGGTGAGCACGGCCTCCCGGGTGGCTTCCGACACTCCCGGCTTCCCGTTCAGGACCCGGCTCACGGTGGCTTCGCTGACGCCGACCTTCTTGGCCACCTCTGCAAGTCGTCGTGTCATGCCGCAAACACTACGCCAGATCACGCAAGTTCTTGCAACGACTTGCGCTCCTCGCTGAAGCCTCAGGATTCCTGACAGACTGGGGGCCGTGCCCCGATTCGTCGCCACCCGCCCGGACACCGGTCTGCTGTCGCTCCCGTGGGATGTCCCGCTGGAGGACTGGCCCGAGGACCAGCTGGTCGCGCTGCCGCGCGGTATCTCGCGGCACGTGGTCCGGTTCGTCCGGGTCAACGGCACTGTCTACGCGATCAAGGAGGTGCTCGAGCATCTCGCGCTGCACGAGTACCGGCTGCTGCGCGACCTGGAACGGCTGGAGTCGCCCTCGGTCGAGCCCGTCGGCGTGATCACCGACCGGATCGACCGCAACGGCGAGCCGATCGACTCGATCCTGATCACCCGGCACCTGCAGTTCTCGCTGCCGTACCGCGCGCTGTTCTCCAGCACGCTGCGCCCGGACACGGTCAACCGGCTGATCGACGCGCTGGTCGCGCTGATCGTCCGGCTGCACCTGCTCGGCTTCTTCTGGGGCGACTGCTCGCTGTCCAACACGTTGTTCCGGCGCGACGCCGGCGCGTTCGCGGCGTACCTGGTGGACGCCGAGACCGGTGAGCTGCACCAGGACATCTCCGACGGGCAGCGGGCGCACGACCTCTACACCGCCGAGATCAACCTGTTCGGCGAGCTGCTCGACCTGCAGGAGGGCGGGCTGCTCGACCCGGACATCGACCCGCAGGAGACGGTCCAGTCCATCCAGGACCGGTACGAGGCGCTCTGGGGCGAGCTGACCGCGCCGGAGGAGTTCGCCACCGACGAGATGCACCGGCTGGACTCGCGGATCCGCCGGCTCAACGAGCTCGGGTTCGACGTCGCCGAGATCGACATCATCACCGACTGGGACGGCAGCCAGGTCCGGATCCAGCCGAAGGTCGTGGACGCCGGCCACCACTCCCGCCGGCTGCTCCGGCTGACCGGCCTGGACGTGGAGGAGAACCAGGCCCGCCGGCTGCTCAACGACCTCGACTCGTTCGCCGCCGCCACCGACCAGCAGAACGAGGACGAGGAGATCGTCGCCCACCAGTGGCTGACCGACGTCTTCGAGCCGGTGGTGCGCTCGGTCCCGCGCGACCTGAAGCGCAAGCTCGAGCCGGCCGAGGTCTTCCACGAGGTTCTTGAGCACCGGTGGTTCCTGTCCGAGGAGGCCGGCCACGAGGTCGACACGATGGAGGCGGCGCGCTCGTACGTCGACGACGTACTCCGGGCCAAGCCCGACGAGAAGCTGGCCCTCCCGACCCCGGCCGCCTCCGAGGCGGACTGACGCTGCAACGTTCCGCTCTTCCACCGCGTGGTTAGGGGTGGGAGGTACCAATGGAACGGCCGGAGTTCGATGCGTGGGTGGGACAGCGCGGCGCGGCGTTGTTGCGGTTCGCGTACCTGATCACACGCGACCACAGCCGGGCCGAGGAGGCCGTGCAGGACGCGCTGGTGGCGGCGTACTCGCGGTGGGCACGGATCTGCCGCGACGGTGACCCGGAGTCCTACGTACGGCGCTCGATCGTCAACGCCGACATCTCCCGCTGGCGACGGTTCTTCCGCCGGGAGAGCCCGACGGCGGATCCACCGGCGGACTCGCCGAGCCCGGATCATGCGGTCGCTCAGGCCGAGCAGGACGCGGTCTGGGCGTTGTGTGCGACGTTGCCGGCCAAGCAGCGGGCGGCCGTCGTACTGCGGTACTACGAAGACCTGCCCGACGCCGAGATCGCCGAGATCCTCGAGTGCAGCCCGGCGACCGTGCGGTCGCAGATCCATCGTGCGCTGGCGAGCCTGCGCACCACTCTGACCACAGCCGAGGAGGTCAACCGCTGATGGACGCCCACGAGAAGCTGATCGTGACGAGCTTGTCGAAGCATGCGACGGAGGCGCCGTCGGACGACGACCTGCTGGCCGCCGTCCACTTCCGGCTCCGGCGTCGCCGGACCGGTCGCACGATCGGCGCCGCCGTACTCGCGTGTGCAGCGGTCGCGACCGCGCTCACCGCGACACATTCGATCAACGAGATTCGCACGGACCCTCAGGTCGCGCGGCCCGGGACGCCGGACGCCGGGTGGCGGTGGGAGTCGTACAAGACCGTGCAGGTCCAGGTGCCTGCGGACTGGACTCAGCACGTCTCCGGGCCGGCGCCGTGTCCCGCATTCCCGTCGCCGGGCAGCAGGCCGATCATCGGCCGGAACAACGACTGGCTCGGCAACTGGGGCTACACCTGCGAGGAGGCCGTCCTGCCGGTCGAGCGACGGCAGCAGTACGTGTGGTTCAACGACGTACAGGCACCTGGCATCAAGCAGTACGACGCCGGTTGGACCGAGGAGACGCGGTTGGTCGCCGGGGTGAAGATCAGCGTGCTGACCACAGACGACGCTCTCCGCAAGCGCATCCTCGACTCGGCCCGCCCGATCACCGGCACCGACTACTACGGCTGCTCCCCGACCGACTCGGGCCCTCGCGGCACCGGCCTCGACGCCACCGACCGCATCACGTCAGCCGGCATCTGCGAGTACTGGAACAACACCCTGGTCGCCGCCTCCACTCTGACCGGCGCCCAAGCCACCAGCCTCGCCCAACGCCTGGCCACCGCCCCGAAGGGCGCACCCCCGGGCGGCTGGGCACCAGGCTGCACGGACGACGACCAACGCACCTTCGTCGTCACCCTGCACGGCCGCACCCAGTCCTACCCAGTCCGCATCACCTACGCCCTGTGCTACGTCTCCGGCACCTTCCAGTTCCCCACCACCGACGGCATCACCGAACGCCACACAGACGCAGCCACCCTCGACCTCGTCCGCCAGAACGTCCACCACCCCCACCAACCGAGCGACCTCTTCGACGGCCCCCGCCTGACCCCGTCACCCCGCTGACCGTCGTGCCTCAAGGCAACCGACTGTTCAGTCCACGCCCGGGCTCGCGGTGGGAAGACCGATGGCCTTGGCAGTGGCCAGCAGCCGACGGTCGTAGGAGACAAAAGCCGTGAGATCGTCGCCGAGGACAGCGTCCGCGGTGGCTAGGTGGATAGCGTCGAGCGACCGGATCCCCGGGTCCTGATATGCCGCCGCAGTGGTGCGCACCGTCTCGTCGACGTCATACACAGCGATCTGCGCCAGCACGGAGGGCGCCGCAGTGAGCAGAGCCGGCTCATGGCGCCGGAGCGCACGCGGGAGCTCCACCTCGACCAATGACGACGAGACGAAGATCCGATCGACCTGTTCGTTCAGCCAGTCAACGAGTGCGTCCGACGCGGCCTCCCGGCGGATGAGCTTCACCACCGCCGCAGAGTCGAGATAGATCATCAGTAGCGCTCCTCGTTCCGCATCTCCTCCAACAGCGCACCCGACTCGTAGTCGGTCCGCACCTCTCCGCGCGGGCGCGAGAACCGCCTGTTCAGCCGGGCCGGACGGAAGCTTCCGGTAGCGAGCAGCCGTGCCGTCGGCGACGGCACGGCTGGGATGAGGCGAGCGACGACCACACCGCGCTCGGTGATCTCGATCTCCTCGCCGTGCTTGACCCGGGCCAGCACTCGGGCCGTTTCCTGGTTCAACATCCGAATTGGGACCTCAGCCATGGCCGCATCATAGTACATATTTGTCTGACACCATCCTCTCCTCGTCGGTCGCCAGAGAAGATAGAGGTGTTGCGACCCGGATCAGGCGTTGTCCACAGGGCTATTTCGAGCGGTAGAGACGCCGACGTGTGCTGCGCGCAGGTCGGCCGGCCCAATCGACCAGGGTCGTAGTTTCATCACTTGATTCCTGAGGTGGAGAAGCCGCTGACGAAGCGGCGTTGCATGAACATGAAGAGGATGAGGACGGGGAGGACGTACATGACGGCGCCGGCGGCGACCAGGTTGTTGAGGGGGAGGCCCTTGTCGTTGACGTAGCCGGTCGCCATCGCCACCGCCAGCGTGGTGCTGTCCTGGCTGAGGAACATGGCCGGCCCGACGAAGTCGCCCCAGGCGCCGGTGAAGGACAGGATCACGCTGGCCGCGATCACCGGCCAGGACTGTGGCAGGAAGATCCGCCAGAAGATCCCGACGTACCCGCAGCCGTCGATGATCGCCGCCTCCTCCATCTCCCGCGGGATGCCGGCGAAGAACTGCCGGAACAGGAAGATCAGGAACGCGCTGCCGCCGAGCCCCCACGCCACCCACGGCCAGTACGTGTTGACCATGTGCAGCTTCGCGAAGATCAGGTACGTCGGCACCAGCGTCACGATGCCCGGCAGCATCATCGTGGACAGCAGGACGACGAACAGCTGCTTCTTCCCCGGCGCGGTCAGCCGGGCGAACCCGAACCCGACCCAGGCCGAGCTGAGCGTGGTCAGCGTCGTGGTGATGAACGCGATCGTCAGTGAGTTCTGCAGGGCGCCGACGAAGTTCACGCTGGTGACCGCCTCGGTGTAGTTCGCGAGCCGCGGCGTGTTCGGGAACCAGGTCGGCGGGAAGGACGCCATCTCGGCCGGCGACTTCAGCGAGGTCTGCACCAGCCAGTAGATCGGGCTGAGCATCACCAGCACGACGCTCAGCAACACGATGTAGAGCGCGTAGCGGTAGGACCGGGTCATCGCTTCCCCTCCGGCTCGACGGTGTAGAAGACGGTCCGGGCACTGACTTTGATGATCACCAGCGTGACGAGCAGGATGACCGCGAACAGCATCCACAGCATCGCTGAGGCATAGCCGAAGCGGGACGCGGAGAAGTACTGCGCGAACACGTGGATCATGTACATGTAGTTGCCCTGCGGCACCGTCCCGGCCCCACTGAGCGAACCCGAGGACAGCAGCAGTGGCGCGAACGACTGCAACGATCCGATCACCCCGGTGATCACCTGGAACAGGATCACCGGCGACAGCAGCGGCACGGTGATCCTGGCGAAGGACTGCCAGTACGACGCCCCGTCCACCTGAGCCGCCTCCTGCAACTCCTTCGGGATGTCCTGCAACCCTGCCAGCGAGATGATCATCGCGCCGCCACAGCCCCACATCACCAAGCCGTACAGCACATAGCGGGCGTTCGGATCGACCAGCCAGGTGATCGGATCCAGGCCGAAGCTACTCAGGATCCCGTTCGCCGCCCCGGCGTCCCGGTCGAAGATCAGCCGGAACGTCAGCGCCGCACCCACCGGCGGGACCACCGCCGGTAGGTAGATCAGCGCCCGGAACAGCCCACGGGCCCGGATCGGCTGGTTCAGGATCACCGCGAGCAGCAGGCCGGCCAGGATCGACAACGGCACCGTGACGAGGGTGAACACGCCGGTCTTGGCCAGCGAGCTCAACGTCAGCGGATCCTGGAAGATCTCGACGTAGTTCGCGAAGCCGACGAAGTGCGTCTTGGGCGACAGACCGTCGGAGTCGGTCAGGCTGAGCCAGAACGCGTACCCCAGCGGGAACACGGTCAGCGCGACGAACCCGATCAGCCACGGCGCGACGAACAGGTAGAAGGTCCGCGCCCGCCGCAGGCTCGGCGGCCGTTTCGGAGCCTCGACAGCCGGCGGCGCCTCCGGACGTCGTACCTCGGTCAGGACCGAGCTCACCGGAGCCGCTTCTTTCCGTCCTCGAGCTGCGCGTTGATCTGCGAGTTCAGCGTGTCACCGAGCTGCGCCGCCGAGACCGTGCCCTTGATTGCCTTGGGCAACTCACGGCCGATCACGGTGTTGATCGCGTCCAGCCGCACGTACGGCGTGAACGACATCACCGAGAAGTGCTCCTTCTCGGCCATCTGCACGTCGTAGGCCTGCTTCTGGTACGGCAGCTTCTGCGGCATGAGCTTCTGCAGCGACTTCAGCGGCGGGATGCCCCAGCCCCCGGCCGCCCGCGCCTTGGCCGGGTCACCGGCCAGGAACCACTCCATCACCGCGAACGCGGCATCCTTGTTCTTGCTGGCCTTCGGGATCCACAGCCCGGTGCCACCGAAGCAAGGGCTGACCCGGCGGCCGGTGTCGAACTGGGGCGCCGGCGCGAAGCCCGCGACCTTGGCGGACTTGGCGTCGCCGGAGAACAGGCCGCCGAGCCAGTAGCCGCTCAGTGTGGCCGCCATCCGGCCGGCCTGGAACGTCGGCCCGTCCCAGCCGTTCGGGTCGGGGTTGAGGACGGTCGGGCCGATGCCTGCCTTGGCGTACTCCAGGTACCAGCTCAGCGCCCGCTGGGCCTCCGGGCTGCTGAAGTCGACCGACGCGAGGTCGTCGGCGGTGAGCTTGCCGCCGGCCAGGTCGGTCAGCCAGGTCAGCTGGGTGAACAGGCCGAGCCCGTTCGGGTTCAGGCCGTAGACGCTGACCTTGGCGCCCTGCCGCTTGGTCAGCTTCCGGCCCTCTTCGAGCAGGTCGTCGAGCAGCAGCGGCGTGGTCGCGCTCGGCCGGGCCACCTTGGCCGCGTCGAACAGGCCGCCGTTGTACCAGAGCGTGCAGTCCTGCGAGTAGTCCTTCGCGAACCCGTACCGCGGCCCGCTGCCCTGCTTCTGGCCGTCGTACCGCCAGACGTCGTTGACCGGGTCGATGTCGTCGGCCTTGATCAGCGTGCTCTTCTCGAAGTACGGATCGAGGTTCTCCGCGACCTGCCGGGCCACCAGGTACGGCGTCTCGGTCGCGCCCATCCCACGGACGACGTCCGGCGGGTTGCCGCTGGCCAGCATCGCGGTCAGCTTGGTCAGGTCGTACTCGACCGTCTTGACCGTGATGCCGAGCGCCTGCGAGGCCGCCTTGGCCTCCTTCGGGCCGAACTCACCCGACTGGGACATCACGGTCACGGTCCCCTTGACGGCCGAACCCGAGCCCGTGCCCGATCCCGCGGCCGGCGTGTTCGTCGAGGACGCGGGCGAGCAGCCGACCGCGAGCGCGCCGCCGACGGCGGTCCCCGAGAGCGCGAGGAACCGGCGGCGGGAGAGCCCTGGATTCGTGGTGGTCATGTCGAACCTCTCATTCCGAAGTCATTCCGAAAAGTCGTCGAAGAGCCGGCAGACCGGACCGGAGGAGGGGCCGGCCCGGTCTGCCAGCGGCTCGCTGTCGTCCTCGGGCCGGTAGCCGAGCTCGTGCCGGGCCGAGGTGATGTCCCAGTGGTTGCGGGTGTTGGCGGAGACGCCGAAGTGCACGCCGTAGTGCTCCCGGGCGTTGAGCGCTGCGAGCACCAGTCGCCCGGCGTCGCCGTCGGACAGCCACTGGCCCAGGTAGCGCCGCTCGGTCAGCGGCCAGCCGGTCAGACCGAGTCGCAGGCAAGTGACCGAAGCACCGGTCCGCGCCGCGTGCGTCCGGCCCAGCGCTTCCAGCACGACCTTGCCGAGGCCGTACGGACAGCACGGGCGCGGATCGACCCGCGGATCGACCGGCCAGTACTGCGGCCGGTTGTACTCACCGACCACATGCAGGGAGCTGGCCAGCACGATCTTCGGTACGGCGTGGGCCGCAGCCGCCTCCAGCACGGCCTGGGTCGGCCGGACGTTGGCGGCGTACACGCTGTCCCAGGTCTGCCACGGGCTGCTGTTCGCGGCCAGGTGCAGCACGGCGTCGGCGCCTTCGAAGGCCCGGTACGCCGCATCTGGGTCGCCGATGTCTGCCTGCAGGACCTCCTCGCCGGACGCGGCCGGCGCAGACCGGTCGACGAGCCGGAGCCGGTAGTGCTTGCGCAGCTGAGGCAGCACCACCCCGGCCACCCGGCCCAGTCCGCCGGTGATCACCACCAGCGGCTCACGGTCGTTCCGCACAGCGCTCATGTCGTGCCATCCATGTCGCCCGGCCGGGACCGATACCCGATCTGTGTCGGGAATTGTTCGAGCAGTTCCGGGTCTGTGTCAAGAGTGTGAACACACCATGTCAATTTTGTTGACGTCGACCGGACCGGGCGTCGATACTCGACGACGTGGCTGCCAAGGACACCGGATCACTGCGAGCGCTACGGCGTACCAACTCCGAACGGATGCTGTCCGCCCTGATGGATCACGGGGCGTTGCACCGGGCGGAGCTGGCTCGCATCTGCGGCCTGTCCCGGACCACCGTGTCGACGATCGTCGCGGACCTGATCACCGGTGGGGTGGTGATCGAGGTGGTCGGCGACCAGGTCGCCCAGGCCGGGATCGACGCCTCCGAGGTCGACGGGCGGGCCCGCGGCTTCCTGCGGGCGAACCCGGACGCGGGCGCCGCGGCCGGCCTGGACTTCACCCTCGAGCGCGTCTGGGGTCACGTCACCGACCTGTCCGGGCGGACGCTCGCCAGCGCGGGCGTCACCACGCCGCGGGACACCCCGTGGCAGGAGCGGCTGACCGCCGGCGTCGCGCTGCTCGATGACCTGCTCACCGAGACCGGCCTCGATCGCCATGACCTGGTGGGTGTCGCGATCGGTGTCCCCGGTCCGATCGATCTGCAGACCGGAGTGGTCGGGCCGTCCCTGCCGGGTCAGGCCTGGGCGGGCGTGAACGTGTCCGCCGAGTTCGGGCGGCATCTCGACGTGCCACTGCTGGTGGACAACAACACCCGGCTCGAGGCGGTGGCCGAGTTCACCTGGGGCGCGGGCCGGGGTGTCCGGGACGTGCTGTTCCTCGGGCTGTCCACCGGGATCGGGGCCGGATTGCTTGTCGACGGCAACCTTCACCACGGGGGCGCCCGCGGCGGCGGTGGCGAGGCCGGGCACATCTCCGCGGACCCGGCCGGCGCCCCGTGCCCGTGCGGGAACCGCGGCTGCCTGGTGCAGTACGCGTCGCTGACCGCCGTACTGAAAGCCCTGCAGCTGAACGACATCGACGAGTTGCTCGCCTCGGCGAGCGCCGGCGACCCGGAGACGGTGCGCGTGCTGCGGGAGGCCGGTGAGGTGACCGGGCGGGTGCTGGCGAACATCTGCAACCTGATCAACCCGGGCGTGATCATCATCGGCGGCGAGCTCGCCCGGACCGGCGACCTGATCCTGGAGCCGATCCGGGCCACCCTGCGCCGGTCCGCGATGGCGCTCACCCGCGACGCCGAGGTGGTCGCCGCGGAGCTCGACCTCGGGGTCCGCGCGGGCGCGTCCGGCGCCGCCGCCCTGGTCCTGCGACAGACCGACCAACTCGTCGCCGCCCTGCTGGCCGGCGCAGAACTCCGAACGAATGAGGCCGTGTGAAGATCGTCGGGTACGAGACCTTTCTGGTGGCGCCGCGATGGCAGTTCCTGCGGATCGACACCGACGAAGGCATCAGCGGCTGGGGTGAGCCGATCGTCGAAGGCCGGGCCGAGGCGGTGCAGGGGGCGGTCGGCGCGCTGATGGAGTACCTGGTCGGCACGGATCCGCTGCGCATCGAGGACCACTGGCAGACGCTCGCCAAGGGCGGTTTCTACCGCGGCGGTCCGGTGCTCTCCAGTGCGCTGGCCGGGATCGACCAGGCGCTGTGGGACATCAAGGGCCGCTACCACGAGACGCCGGTGCACGAGTTGCTCGGCGGTCCGGTCCGCGAGCGGGTCCGCATCTACACCTGGGTGCACGGCCGCGA
The DNA here is from genome assembly GCF_040653975.1 of Kribbella sp. NPDC050820. Classification (NCBI taxonomy): domain Bacteria; kingdom Bacillati; phylum Actinomycetota; class Actinomycetes; order Propionibacteriales; family Kribbellaceae; genus Kribbella; species Kribbella sp. NPDC050820. Next base: position 143,959 of record NZ_JBFAHB010000003.1, on the reverse strand, counting down.
CAACGCGCAGATCGTCGACGACGCCCAGGCGAAGGTGGCCAAGGGATTCTCCGCGATCAAGCTCAACCTCGCGGAGGCGCTGCCGCCGATCCCGTCCGCCGCGCAGATCCATGCGATGGTGAGCCGGGTCGCCGCGCTGCGCGAGGCGCTCGGCGACGCGGTGGACATCGCGCTCGACTTCCACGGCCGGTTCAGTACGGCGGCCACCCGCCAGATCCTGCCGTTGCTCGAGCCGCTGCTGCCGATGTTCGTCGAGGAGCCGGTGCTGCCGGAGTTCGCCCGGGACCTGCGCCGGGTCACCGAGTCGACCAGCATCCCGATCGCGATCGGCGAACGCCTGTACTCACGCTGGGACTTCCGCGACGTCCTCCCGGCCGGCATCGCGGTCGCCCAGCCGGACATCTCGCACGCCGGCGGCATCTCCGAGGTCCGCCGGATCGCCGCGATGGCCGAGGCATACGACGTCGCCGTCGCGCCGCACTGCCCGCTGGGCCCGATCACGCTGGCCGCGAGTCTGCAGGTCGACCTGGCCACGCCGAACTTCCTGATCCAGGAGCAGAGCCTCGGCATCGAGTACGGCGGTGGCAGCGCAGGGCTCGACTACCTGGTCGATCCGCAGGTGTTCGCCTTCGTGGACGGCCACATCGTGCGGCCCGCCGGTCCAGGCCTCGGCATCGAGGTGAACGAGGAGGCCGTCAGGGCCGCCGCGGCCGAGGGGCATACGTGGAGATCACCGGTGCTGCGGCACTCCGACGGCTCGTTCGCCGAATGGTGACCCGGGCGCACACCCCGCCGATGGGGTGGAACAGCTGGGACTGCTTCGGGACCACGGTCACCGAGGCCGAGGTGCTCGCGAACGCGCAGGTGATGCATGACAAGCTGCTCGCGTCCGGCTGGGACACCGTGGTCGTCGACATCGCCTGGTACGACCCGACCGCCCGCTCGCACGGGTACAACACGGACGCGCCGATCGTTCTGGACGACCACGGCCGCCAGTTGCCGGCGCCGAACCGCTTCCCCTCGGCGGCCGACGGCGCCGGCTTCCGGCCGCTGGCCGCCGCGGTGCACGACCTCGGCCTGAAGTTCGGTCTGCACATCATGCGCGGCATCCCGCGTCGCGCGGTCGAGCTGGATCTGCCGGTGCTCGGCACCGAGTGGACCGCGCGCGAGATCGCCGACCCGGAGCACGTCTGCGCGTGGAACCCGGACAACCTCGGCCTGAACCACGACCACCCCGGCGCCCAGGCGTACTACGACGCGCAGGTGGCGCAGTTCGCCGCGTGGGGTGTGGACTTCATCAAGGCCGACGACATGCTGGCGCCGTACCACGATCGTGAGATCGCGGCGTACGCGAAGGCGATCGAGCGCAGCGGCCGGGACATCGTGCTGTCGCTGTCACCCGGCACGCACCTGTCGACGCACCACCTCGACCACCTGCGGGCGAACGCGCAGATGTGGCGGATCTCCGACGACCTGTGGGACCGCTGGGAGGACGTGCACGCACAGTTCGCGCGGCTGGCGCGCTGGGCGCCGTTCCAGCAGGCCGGCGGGTGGGCGGATGCCGACATGCTTCCGCTCGGGCACATCGGGATCCGGGCCGAACGCGGCGACGACCGCGCCAGCCGGCTCACCTGGGACGAGCAGAAGACACTGCTCACGCTGTGGGTGATGGGCCGGTCGCCGCTGATGATGGGCGGTGACCTGCCGACGACCGATGACGAAACCCTTGCCCTGCTGGCCAACCCCGCGCTGTCGGAGCTGCTGACCTCGTCGTACGACGGCCGCGAGGTGATCCGCGAGCCGCTCGACGACGGCGAGCTGATCGTGTGGACCGCCCGATCGCAGGAGTCCGCCTACGTGGCGATCTTCTGGACCGGGGAGTCCGCGCGGAAGGTGTCCGTGCCACTCGAGTCCCTGGCAGCAGCATCCGGCCAGGCGCACGACCTGTGGGACGGGACTTCCCAGCCCGTCACCGGACACCTCGAGTACGACGTGCCCGCGCACGGCGTGCGCTGGCTGAAACTCAGCGCGGCGGCATCCTGAGGGCGCCGTCGAGGCGGATGACCTCGCCGTTCAGCAGCTGGTTGTCGATGATGTGACCGACCAGGGCGGCGTACTCCGCCGGGCGCCCGAGCCGGGACGGGTGCGGTACCTGCTGCTCGAGGACCGTGCGGGTCTCCTCCGGGAGGCCCGCCAGCATCGGCGTCTCCATCGTGCCCGGCGCGATCGTGACGACCCGGATCCCCTTGTCCGCAAGGTCGCGCGCCGCGGTCAGCGTGAGGCCGACGATGCCGCCCTTGCTGGCCGCGTACGCCGCCTGCCCGACCTGGCCGTCGTACGCCGCGATGGACGCCGTCATCACCACGACACCGCGGTCACCGTCGGCGCCGGCCGGCTGCGCGACCATCCGCTCGGCGGCCAGCCGGAGCACGTTGAAGGTGCCGATCAGGTTCACCTCGACGACCTGCCGGAAGGTTGCCAGCGGCAACGGACCCTTCCGGCCGACGACTCGGCCCGGAGTGGCGATCCCTGCGCAGGTGACCACCACGCGGAGCTCACCCAGCTCGGCGGCCGCGTCCAGGGCCGCGGTCACCGCGGCCTCGTCGGTGACGTCGGCCGGGGCGAAGACGACCCGGTCGCCGAGCTCGTCCGCGATCGCCTTGCCCGGGGACGACGGCAGGTCGACGATCACGACCCCCAGTCCGTCGGCGGCGAGCCGCCGTACGGTCGCCTCACCGAGGCCCGAACCACCGCCGGTGACGAGTGCGACGTCGGACGGGGCAAGCTTCATTTGACGCTCCTGAGCAGGTCGCGGCTGATCACCAGCCGCTGGATCTGGTTGGTGCCTTCGAAGATCTGGGTGACCTTGGCCTCGCGCATGTAGCGCTCGGCCGGGAACTCGCGGGTGTAACCGTACCCACCGAGGACCTGGACCGCGTCCGTGGTCACCTTCATCGCGGCGTCGGTGCAGACCAGCTTGGCGATCGCCGCCTGCTGGGTGAACGGCTTGCCGAGGTCGCGCCGCCGGGCGGCCTGCAGGTACGTCGCCCGGCCCGACTCGACCGCGGCCGCCATGTCGGCGAGCAGGAACTGCATGCCCTGGAAGTCCGCGATCGCGTGGCCGAACTGCTGCCGCTCCAGCGCGTACGACGCGGCCACGTCGAGCGCAGCCTGGGCGAGGCCGATCGCCGCGGCGGCGATGCCGAGCCGCCCGGAGTCCAGGGCGGACAGGGCGATCCGCATGCCGTCGCCCTCGGCGCCGATCAGGTTCGCCGCCGGGACCCGGACCTGGTCGTAGTTGACCAGCGTCGTGGTCGAACCGGTCATGCCCATCTTGCGCTCGGGCGCGCCGAAGCTGAGCCCCTTGGACGAGGCCGGCACGTGGAACGCGGAGATGCCGCGCTTCGGGTCGTCCGACGTCCGGGCGAAGGTGGTGTAGAAGTCGGCGTGCGAGCCGTGGCTGATCCAGGCCTTGGTGCCGGTCAGGACGTAGTCGTCGCCGTCGCGGACCGCCTTCGTGGTCATCGAGCTGATGTCGGACCCGGCCTGCGGCTCGGACAGCGCGTAGGCGCCCAGCTGCTCACCGCCGACCATGTCGGGCAGCAACCGGGCCCGCTGCTCCTCCGTGCCGAAGGTGGCGACGGCGTAGCTGGTCATTGTGTGCACCGACACCCCCACACCGACCGACATCCAGGCGGCGGCGATCTCCTCCAGCATCTGGAGGTACACCTCGTACGGCTGCTCGGCGCCGCCGTACTGCTCCGGGTAGGGCAGGCCGAGCAGGCCGGCCTTGCCGAGCGTGCGGAACGCGTCCCGCGGGAACGTCTCGCTCTCCTCGGCCTGCGCGGCGTACGGCGCCAGCTCGTGCTCGCACAGGTCGCGGACCAGGGCGAGCAGGTCAATGGATTCCTCAGTCGGCAACAGCCGATCGACAGCCATCAGGCACCCCTCTCAACGGCTGACGAAATGATACTCGTAACGATACTGAAGCCCAAAGTTCCGTATCGTTCTATGCTGTCTCGATATGACAACAGTCGTTCCGGGGCGGCGTACCCGCAGGCAGTCCGAGCTGCTCGACCGGCTCCTGTCCCTGTTTCTGACGCAGGGCTTCAGCCGGTTCACCCTGGACGACCTGGCCGCCGAGCTGCGCTGCAGCAAGACGACCCTCTATGCGCTCGCGCCGAGCAAGGAGCAGCTCGCCGTCGAGGTGGTGAAGCACTACTTCAAGAATGCCACCGCTCAGGTGGAGTCCGCGGTGGCCCGGCAGACCCGGCACGACCGGCGGATCGCGGCGTACCTGAACGCGGTCGCGGACGCGCTCCGGCCGGCCAGCCGGACCTTCCTCGACGACGTGGCCCGGTTCGCGCCGGCCCGCTCGGTGTACGAGCGGAACACCCGGATCGCCGCCGACCGGGTCCGGACGCTGATCGAGGACGGGATCAACCACAAGGCGTTCCGCCCGGTCGACATCGCGTTCGCCGCCGAGATGATCGCGCACACCATGCAGGCGATCCAGCGCGGCGACATCGCTCGCCGGACCGGCCTCAACGACGCCGAGGCCTACCGCGAGCTCGCCTCGTTCGTCCTGCATTCCCTCAGGTTGGATTGAGCTTGTAGTTTTTCCGGATGGAACTCAGGTTGGGGCCGCTGCTGCGGTACGTCGACGACACCCGGGCCACCGTCTGGGTCGAGACCAGCGAGCCCTGCGAGGTCGAGGTGCTCGGCCACCAGGCCCCGACCTGGTCGGTGCACGGGCACCACTACGCGCTGGTCCGGATCGAGGGTCTGACGCCGGCCAGCGAGACGCCGTACGAGGTCCGGCTGGACGGGGCGAGAGTGTGGCCCCCCGAGGACCAGCCGTACGGCGCGAGCGTGATCCGGACACCGCGGGCGGACGGGACCTTCCGGCTGACGTTCGGGTCCTGCCGGCGGTCGGCGCCGTTCGACGCCAAGGGGTTCAAGGCGTTCGGCCCGGACGCGCTGGTCGCGCTGGCCGAGCGGATGGCGGCCGGCGTCGAGGAACCGCCCGACGCGATCCTGCTGCTCGGCGACCAGGTGTATGCCGACGACCCGTCGGACGTCGTACTCGAGAAGTTGCGGGAGGCGCACGGCGGGCGACAAGGGTCCGAGGTGGCCGACGAGATCGGCAACTACGAGGAGTACACCTGGCTGTACGACGACGCGTGGCTGACGCCGGCGGTGCGCTGGCTGTTCTCCACGGTCCCGCTGTGCATGCTGCTCGACGACCACGACCTGCGCGACGACTGGAACACCTCGCTGACCTGGCGCCGCTGGGTAACTGCACAGCCGTGGTGGCATGACCGGGTCGTCGGCGCGTACGCGTCGTACTGGGTCTATCAGCACCTCGGCAACCTCTCGCCGGAGCAGCTCGACCAGGACGCGACGTACCGGGCGATGCTCTCGATCGAGGACGACGAGGAACGTACGGCGTACCTCGACAGCTTCGCGTGGGCAGCGGACGAGGACCCGGCCTCCACGCGATGGAGTTTCGTCCGCGACTTCGGCGCAGCATCCCGCGGAGTCCGGCTGGTCGCCGTCGACTCGCGCTGCTCGCGGCACCTCGAGCCCGACGAGCGGGCGATGGTCGACGCGCACGAGTGGGAGTGGGTGCGCCACCACACCGTCGAGGCGTCCCGGTCGATCCACCACCTGCTGCTCGCGTCGACGCTGCCGTTCCTGCTCGCGCCCGGGCTGCATCACCTGGAGGGCTGGGACGAGGCGATCTCGTCCGGCGCCTGGGGATCGCGGGCGGCGAAGGTCGGCGAGCGGATCCGGCAGGGCATGGACCTGGAGCACTGGGCGTCGTTCCGGAAGTCGTTCGACGACGTGACCGATCTGCTGGCCGCTCTGGCCGGTGGCGAGGACCCGCCGGCCTCGATCCTGATGCTGTCCGGCGACGTGCACTGCAGCTACCTCGCCGAGGCCGACCTGCTCGCCATCGACCATCCCAGTACGGCGATCCGCCAGCTCACCATGTCGCCGTTCCGCAACCCGGTCCCCCGTCACATCCGATGGGCCAACCACCTGCTCGACAAGCGGTTCATGACGACGTTGCTGCACAAGCTCGCCCGGTCGGCCGGCGTCCGGGATGTCGCGGCCGAGTGGCGGATCGCGCGGGGGCCGTGGTTCGGCAACGGCGCGATGACGGTGACGCTGTCCGGCGAGGACTGGGCGGTCGACGTCGACCACGCCGAGCTCCGCGGCGACCGTCAGTTGCTCGACCGGACGTTGACCTACCGACGCTTAGACTCGCCTTCCAATCGTTTGATGTCCTGAAGCTGCCACGGCCGGTTCGCCCGCGGCTTGTCACGGAAGGCTTATGACATGCGATCTTCCACCCTCAGACGTACGGCGGCAGTCGTCGCCGCTACTGCTTTGTCTCTGGCTGCGCTGCCACTGGCGCAGGCCGACCCGGTCAAGCCGCCGCGGCTGTCCGCGGCCAAGATCACGTCCACGCTCAACGAGGAGGTACACACCCCCGGCACGGCCTGGATGACCCGGCCGGACGGCAAGGTGCTCGTCTCCTACGACTCCACCGTCACCGGTTCGAAGCTGACCGCCCTGACCAACGTCACCAAGAAGCTCGGCGAGAACGTCGTCGTCGAGAAGCTGCCCGGCAAGCTGACCAAGTACGTCACCGGCGGCACCGGCATGTGGGGTGGCGAGGTCAAGTGCTCGGCCGGCTTCAACGTCCAGCGGAAAGGCAAGTACTACCTGCTGACCGCCGGGCACTGCGGCAACGAGGCGACCACCTGGTACCAGGACGCCGACCACGACCTCCACCTCGGCAAGCTGCACCACTCCAGCTACCCGTGGAACGACTACGCCCTGGTCATCTACCCGACCGTCATCCGTCCGCCGGGCGGCGCCGTCTACCTGTACAACGGCCGCTCGCAGGACATCACCACGGCGATGAACCCGGGCATCGGTCAGCTGGTGTACCGCTCCGGCATCACCACCGGCCTGCACAGCGGCCGGGTGACCGGGCTGAACGCCACCGTGAACTACGGCGACGGCCGGGTCGCGGGCCTGATCCGGACCAGCGTCTGCGCCGAGCCCGGCGACTCCGGCGGCCCGCTGTTCTACCGGCACTGGGCCTTCGGCCTGACCTCCGGTGGCTCCGGCGACTGCGACTCCGGCGGTGTCACCTACTTCCAGCCGGTGGTCGAGGCCCTCAACGCGTACGGGGTGTCGGTCTACTAGACGCAGGATTTCCCTCACGCTCCGAACTCGCCTGAATACTCAGGGACAAAAGCGGGTACTAATGCACACGGTTTAAGTCAAGGACGCACCCGCCCCGAGCGCGTCCTCATCGTGAGGAGGCTGAAACCGTGAACATTCTGCCCATCCGCCGTACCGCTGCCATCCTGGTAGCAGCCGGACTGACGGCCGCCGGCCTGCTGTCGACGCAGGCCTCGGCCGCTCCGGTCGACCCGTCGACCCTGTCGGCCTCGGCCATCAGCGCGACCCTGTCCAGGGACGCGTCCATCCCGGGCACCGCCTGGCAGACCAACCCGGACGGCCGGATCATCGTCTCGTACGACGAAACGGTCACCGGTGGGAAGCTGACGGCGCTCACCAACGTCACGAAGCAGTTCGGCAACCGGGTCACGCTGGAGAAGATGTCCGGCAAGCTGTCGAAACTCATCCGCGGCGGCGACGCCATCTACGGCGGGCAGTACCGCTGCTCGCTCGGCTTCAACGTCCGCAGCGGCAGCACGTACTACTTCCTGACCGCCGGTCACTGCACCAACATCGCGTCCAGCTGGTACGCGAACTCGAGCAAGACCACGCTGCTGGGCTCCCGCTACGGGACGAGCTTCCCGGGCAACGACTACGGGATCGTCCGGTACAGCACGTCGTACACCAACCACCCCGGCACGGTGAACCTGTACAACGGCTCGTCGCAGGACATCACCTCGGCCGGGAACGCGTACGTCGGCCAGGCGGTCAAGCGCAGTGGTAGCACGACCGGTCTGCGCAGCGGCTCGGTCACCGGCACCAACGCGACGGTGAACTACGCCGAAGGAACCGTCACCGGCCTGATCCGTACCAACGTCTGCGCCGAGGGTGGTGACTCCGGCGGTGCGCTGTTCGCCGGCACCGTGGCCCTGGGCCTGACCTCGGGCGGCTCCGGCAACTGCTCCTCCGGTGGCACGACCTACTTCCAGCCCGTCACCGAAGTTCTCTCCCGCTACGGCGTCAGCGTCTACTGACACCAACGCAGAACAGCGCCCCGGATCCACCATGGATCCGGGGCGCTGCCCGCCTCGCGCTTCCCCACCGCACCTGCTTTTTGGTCTTGCTTTTCAGCTTGCTCGGCGGCGGGAGATCTCGTACAGGGCGACTCCGGTGGCGATGCCCGCGTTGAGGGACTCGGTGGCACTCGTCATCGGGATCGAGACGATCAGGTCGCAGTTCTCCCGGACCAGGCGGGCCAGGCCCTTGCCCTCGGAGCCGACCACGAGAACGAGCGGCTCGGTGGCCGCCTCGAGCTCGGGGAGCTCGACCCCGCCGCCCATGTCCAGGCCGACGACCAGCAGACCGGCGTCCTTGTAGGACTTGAGCGCCCGGTTCAGGTTCGTCGCACGAGCGACCGGGATCCGGGCCGCCGCGCCGGCCGACGTCTTCCACGCCGACGCCGACATGGACGCCGTACGGCGCTCCGGCACGAGCACACCGTGGGCGCCGAACGCGGCCGCGGACCGGGTGATGGCGCCCAGGTTCCGCGGGTCGGTCACGCCGTCGAGCGCGACCACGAGCGGCACCTCCTGCGCGTCGTACGCCCGGGAGAGCAGGTCGTCCGGGTGCGCGTACTCGTACGGCGGGATCTGCACCGCGACACCCTGGTGGGCGCCGCCGGCGGTGACCCGGTCCAGTTCGGCGCGCGGAACCTCGAGGACCGAGATGCCGTGCTCGACCGCGACGTGCAGGGCCTCGCGCAGCCGGGCGTCCCGTTCGGTGCCTTCGGCAACATGCAGCGCCGCGACCGGGACACCGGCCCGCAACGCCTCGACCACCGGATTGCGCCCGTACACCCACTCGACCGATGAGTCGGTGTCCCGCCGGGCCGGGCGACGGGTGCGCTCGCGCTCCTGGGCGCGCTCCTTCGCCTTCGCCCGCTTGTGCGCGGGGTGCTTGACCCGGTCCACCGCCTTCGGCGTCGGGCCCTTGCCCTCCAGGCCACGGCGGACCCGGCCACCGGACCCGGCGGTCGGGTTGCCCCGCGGCTTCTTGCGGATTGCTCCCTTGCGCTGGCTACTGCCTGGCACGTCAGCTTCCTTCGTTGTTGGTTGCCGGCCCGGAACCTGACACGGCGATCGACCAGCGTGGTCCCTGAGGGGTGTCCTCGACGACCACGCCGAGCGCCTTCAGCCGGTCGCGGATCTCGTCCGACGCGGCATAGTCCTTACGCTCCCGGGCTGCCTGCCGCTGCTCCAGCAGCGCCTTGACCAGCCCGTCCACCACCTCGCTGAGCTCTTCGGTGGCACCGGTCCGCGAGGCCCACGGCTCGGCCAGCGGGTCCAGCCCGAGCACGCCGAGCATCCCGCGCACCGCGGCCAGACTCTCCCGCAGGGCCGGCGAGTCCCCGTCCGCGACCAGCTTGTTCCCGTCCCGCACGGTGTTGTGCAGTACGGCGAGCGCGGCCGGCGTCCCCAGGTCGTCGTCCATCGCGGCGACGAAGTCCGACGGCAGCTCGGCGGCCGGCTCGGCCCCGCCGGTCACCTCGGTGGCCCGGGTGACGAAACCCTCGACCCGCTGGAAGCTCTTCGCGGCCTCGTCCAGCGCCTCGAAGGAGAACTCCACCACCGACCGGTAGTGCGACTGCACCAGGTACCAGCGCAGCTCGATCGGGCGGACCCGCTCGACCACGTTGCGCACCACCGCGCTGTTGCCCATCGACTTCGACATCTTCTCGCCGGCCGTGGTGACGAGCGCGTTGTGCATCCAGAACCGGGCGAACTTCTGGCCGACCGCGGTCGACTGGGCCAGCTCGTTCTCGTGGTGCGGGAACCGCAGGTCCAGCCCGCCGCCGTGGATGTCGAACTCCGCGCCCAGGTACTTGCCGGCCATCGCCGAGCACTCCAGGTGCCACCCCGGGCGGCCGCGGCCCCACGGGGTCGGCCAGGATGCCGTCCGCGGGGTGCCCTCGGTGTGGCCCTTCCAGAGCGCGAAGTCGCGCGGGTCCCGCTTGCCACGCGGGTCCGCGTCCTCGGCGGCCTCCATGTCCTCGATCCGCTGGTTCGACAGCTCGCCGTACGACGGCCAGGACCGGACGTCGAAGTAGACGTCGCCGGACCCGTCCGGGGCGATGTACGCGTGCCCGCGCTCGACCAGCTGGTCGATCATCTCCAGCATCTCCGGGATGTGCCCGGTGGCACGCGGCTCGTACGTCGGCGGGCGGCAGCCGAGCACGTCGTACGCCCAGTGCAACTCGCGCTCGAACTCGTAGGCGTGCGCCCACCACGGGACGCCGCGGTCCGCGGACTTGGCGAGGATCTTGTCCTCGATGTCGGTCACGTTCGCGATCACGGTGACCTCGTACCCGGAGCGCTCGAGCCAGCGCCGCAGGACGTCGAACACGACCTCCTTGTAGATGTGCCCGACGTGCGGGGCACCCTGCACCGTCAGCCCACAGTGGTAGATCCCGACCTTGCCCGGCTGGACCGGCTCGAAATCCCTCACTGCTGCTGTCGCGGTGTCGTACAAGCGAAGTGTCACCGACCAAGGGTAACGGGATCGGATAGGGTAAATACTCACCGGCAGTCGAAGATCGAGGGTTGATTCTTACCAAAGCCGGGTAAAACCTCTGCCGAGCGCTCTGTTCCGCCCCTCATCGCTCTGTGGAGGTTCACCGTGAAGTCCGCCCTTTTCACGGGTGCCGCCGTCACTCTTGGCCTGCTCCTGGCCTCGATCGGCTCCGCCCAAGCCAGCACCACCGCGTCAACCGCAGCACCCCAGCCCACCCCGCAAGCCCGCCAGCACGGCATCACCAAGGCCGGCGAGGCCTACATGGGCTGGCTGCTGAACACCACGACCAGTGCGGCACCCGCCGTCATGGCCCCCGCTGCCACCGTCGAAGGCATCGACGTGTCCAGCCACCAAGGCAACGTCAACTGGACCACCCAGTGGAACAACGGCAAGCGGTTCGCCTACGTGAAGGCGACCGAGGGCACGTCGTACAAGAACCCGTACTTCGCCCAGCAGTACAACGGTTCCTACAACGTCGGCATGATCCGCGGCGCGTACCACTTCGCGCTGCCGAACAACTCCAGCGGCGCCACCCAGGCCAACTACTTCGCCACCAACGGCGGCGGCTGGTCCGGGGACGGCAAGACCCTGCCGGGCGCCCTCGACATCGAGTACAACCCGTACGGCGCCACCTGCTACGGACTGAGCCAGTCCGCGATGGTGAGCTGGATCCGGGACTTCCTGACCACCTACAAGTCCCGCACCGGCCGCGACGCCGTCATCTACAGCAACCTGGACTGGTGGACCCGCTGCACCGGTAACACCACCGCCTTCAACACGACCAACCCGCTCTGGGTGGCCCGGTACGCCTCGTCGCCGGGCACGCTGCCGGGCGGCTGGCCCTTCTACACCTTCTGGCAGTGGACCTCGACTCCGCTCGACCAGAACCGCTTCAACGGCGACATGACCCGCCTGGTGGCGCTCGCCAACGGCTAGCAGACAAATCGGTTGCGACGGTCGCATAGTCTCGATCGGTGAGCTACTCGCTGCCGATCGAGACTGACCGTCTGACCCTTCGCCGCTACCGCGAGACCGACTACGAAGCCCTCCTGAAACTGCAGTCCAACGACGACGTGACGCGCTTCCTGCTGTACGACTCGAAGACGCCGGAGCAGGTGCGCGAGTCGCTGGCCGACCGGTTGGCCGACGTACCGATGGACGAGGACGGCCAGGCGTTGACGCTGGCCGTGATCCTGCGCGAGACCGGGCAGCACGTCGGCGAGGTGTCGCTGTTCGTGCAGAACGCGGCGCACCAGGGCGGGGAGATCGGGTTCGTGTTCCACCCGGAGTTCCACGGGCACGGGTACGCCGCGGAGGCCTCGGTGGAATTGCTGCGGCTCGGGTTCGAGGAGCTCGGCATGCACCGGATCATCGGCCGGCTGGACGCCAGCAACACCGCGTCGGCGAACCTGCTGAAGCGGCTCGGGATGCGCCACGAGGCAACCTTCGTGAAGAACGAGTTCCTGAAGGGTGAGTGGACCGACGAAGCGGTCTTCGCGATGCTCGCGGACGAGTGGAAACAGTGCTCGTAAGTCGCTCGTAAGTATTTGACCGGACAAGACCACAACCGCGGCACGCGTTCACCGCGACAGCGGGGAGCGCCGGGTCTACGGTCGATTCATGACCGTGCTCATTGCCCCGCTGCCGCGCGGCGGATCATGGGGCTGTGACTCCCCATGATCGGCGCCCAGAGTCTCACCGCCTTGCTTGCCGGCGTGGTCGTGCTGACCTCCGGCACCTTGCCCAGCGAGGCCGCGAAGGTGCCGCAACTGCGCGACATCGCCTACCACACGTGGACGTCGACCGACGACTTCCTCGCCGGTGCCCACTCCGGCACCACCGTCGCCGACGGCACCCTGACCTTCGGGACGCCGGACGGCAGCACGTCGTACGTCGACCCGTTCGGTGACGGCGCCGCGAAGAGCTACGACCGGACCACCTGGACCTCGCCGGTCGTCACGCCCGGGTTCGGCCTGACCGAGCTGATCGCGTCCTGGAACGCGACCACTCCGCCCGGCACCTGGGTCGAAGTCGCGATGTCCGGCCGCACCGACCTCGGCACGTCGACCAAGTGGTACGTGCTCGGCCGGTGGTCGAGCGGCGACGACACCGCGGCCGGCGACATCCACCGGACGTCGGTGCCGTCGCAGGGCGACACGAACGGATCGGTAGCCGTCGACACCTTCGTCGCGGCCAAGGACCGGTCGCTCGACCGCTGGCAACTGAAGGTCTCGCTCTACCGTCTGGCCGGTACGACGCAGACCCCGTCGGTCCGGTCCGTCGGGGCAGTGGCGTCCCGGCTGCCCGATGCGAAGAAGGTTGCCGTGAGCCCCCTTGGCGGCGCCGAGGGGATCGTGCTCGACGTCCCGACGTACTCGCAGGAGACGCACATCGGGCACTATCCGCAGTGGGACGGCGGCGGCGAGGCCTGGTGCTCGGCGACGTCTACGGCCATGGTGCTGGACCACTTCGGCGCCGGCCCGACCGACGAGGAGACGGCCTGGGTCGACCCGGACGACGCCGATCCACAGGTCGACCACGCGGCCCGCTCGGTCTTCGACTACGCCTACGACGGCGCCGGGAACTGGCCGTTCAACACGGCGTACGCCGGGACCCGTGGCATCGACGGGTTCGTCACCCGGCTGCGGTCGCTGACCGAGGCGGAGCAGTTCATCAAGGCCGGGATCCCGCTGGTCGCGTCGCTGTCGTTCAAGAAGGGCGACCTGCCCGGAGCCGGCTACGGGACGAACGGGCACCTGATGGTGATCGTCGGGTTCGACGCCAACGGCAACGTGGTGGTGAACGACCCGGCGTCGCACCTGATCCCGAGCAACGACGAGGTCCGGACGACGTACGACCGGGCCGCTTTCGAGAACGCGTGGGTTCCGCACTCCGGCGGGCTCGTGTACGTCATCCACCCGGCAGGGATGCCGCTACCGCCGGCGGGGCCGCAGGCCAACTGGTGACAAGCGACGGCGCCCGCCACACCGGGGCGGTGTGGCGGGCGCCGTTCTCGACCTGGGCTCAGCGGGCGAACAGCGCGCCCGTGAGGTTCGTGGTGAGGTTGCGGAGCGAGTCCGGCAGGTACTGCAGGTGCCAGCCGCGCGGGCCGCGATACCAGGCGAAGCCCTCGTCCTCGTCGACGTCGTCGTCGGTCGCGACCAGCGCGTCGATCCAGCGCTCCGAGCCGCCGAGCACGACGGCGTACGGGAGAGCTCGCGAGCACAGCTCCGCGTGCTGGTCGTTCGGCAGCTCGCTGACGTCCATCTCGAGCAGCTCACCGCGGATCGCGGCGACCTGGCCGAGCACCCGGCCGGCGGCCGGAGCCTTGGCCGGCATGTAGCGGCCGACCACGATCAGGCCGACGCCGACGGCGGTGATCGCCAGGCCGACCAGGCCCCAGGTCGACAGCAGCGCGAGGAGGACGGTCAGCGCGACCCCCAGCACGGTGACGACGATCCCGATCGTCGCCCACAGCGAGCGGGTCCGGTCCGGCCGCTCGGTGAACCAGCCGCGCTTGACGACCCCGTCGTACAGGGCGTCCTGGACCTGGCCGAGGTTCGCCCGGACCTGGCGGCCGAGCTCGGAGACCAGCACCGAGTCGGAGTCGCCGAAGATCGCCCGGATCAGGACGTTCTCGTAGCGCTGCAGCTCCTCGGACGGGGCGTTCGCGACCCGGCGCAGCTCCCAGTCCGGCCGCGCGTACTCGGAGTCGTGCTCCTGCTCGATGATCGTGATGTGCCCGCGGACGGCCAGGTCGATGATCGTCGCGGTCACGTCGACCGGGTCGATCCGCTCGTCGATCAGGGTGCCCACCTCACCGGGCCGCAGGTTCGACGGCGGGGTGAAGTCGATCCGGGTGTCGTTGCCGAGGCTGAACAGCGACGCCGGTACGACGCGGCGCGGGTCGACGCGGTCCTTGCCACGGAGCCGGTAGAGCACCACCAGCGCGATCGCGCCGAGCAGCAGCAGGCCGAGCGCGGTCAGCAGCTGCGCGGTGTCGGTGGAGAAGGCGCGCTTGAGGCTCTTGCGGTACTCGACGATCGAGTTCGCGGCCACCTCGCCCTCGGGGAAGCCGACCGTCATCCGGACGGTGTTGCCCGGCGGCAGGCCCTGCTGCTGGAACGTCGGCCCGGCCGTCTCGCCGATCTGTGCCAGCGTGCACGGGGTGTTGCTGTCGACCGCGCCGGCGAAGCAGGAGACGTGGGTGACCTCCGGCGTGCTGAAGACGATGTTCGCCTGCTGGACGGTCAGGTTGATGCCGGTCAGCGGGGCGAACCGCACCTCGGTGCCGTTCAGCGTCTCGGCGACCGCGCCCTTGACCGTGTAGGTGAAGTCCAGTTGGGTGCTGCCGCTGACGTCCGCGACCGCGATCGAGGTGACGTTGTCGTTCGTGCTCAGCTCGGTCTGCTTGTCCTGGCCGCCGGCCGTGACCTTCAGGTCGGAGATCTGCTGCACATGGTCGACGTCGTCGGGCAACTGGTCGCGGGTCACCACGAATCGGGTGAACGTCCCGGTCACGTTGCTGAGCTTCCAGGTCTCGGAGACCTTGAGCAGGCCGTCGCGTTCGACCCGGATCTGGCTGTCGAAGTTGGTCACGACCGGGTCGGCGGCACCGTGGGAACCGGTCGCACCGGCCGGGACGCCGGTCAAGGCGGAGAGACCGAGGGCACACAGGGTTAGCCCGAGCAGACGTAGACGCATCGCCCAATCACACCGTATAGAGAGGGTCAGTTGACTCGGGCACCATATCGTGAGCAGCGCCGGGGGCAACGTGATCCTCGGCTCCGCTAGCGTCTGGCGGGTGTCAGGCAACCAGTGGGGACCACCAACTGGCCCACCACAGGGCCCCGGGCAGTACGGACCACCGCCGCAGCAGCCGGGTCAGTACGGCGCACCGCCGGCGTATTACGGTCCGCCCCAACAGCCGCAGTACTACGGTCCGCCGCAGGGCAGCCCGCAGTACGGATGGGGCCCGTTGCCCGGTGGTCAGCAGCCTGGCATGCCGCCGAAGAAGTCGAGCGGCGGCAAGATCGCGGTGGTCTTCGGGCTGCTCGCCGTACTGGGTGCGGCGGGTGTGTTCATTGCCATCAAGGCCACGCAGGGCGGGGACGACCCGTCGGTGGCGCAGCCGGTGGCCACGAGCGCTCCGACGTACTCCACGCCTTCGGTGCCGGTGGCAACCACCTCTCGGCCGACGATCCCGCCGCCGACCCGCGCCACGACAACCCGAACGACCTCGCCCAAGCCGGTCGAGGTCGACCCACTGCAGTTCGTTGCCGCGCACCGGCTCTACAAGACCGGTGTGATGCGGCCGGTGAACTGCAAGGAGTCGCGGGGCGGCCTTGCCAACGGGTCCAAGGCGCACGCGTACTACAAGGCGATCAAGGGCTGCCTGGACCGCGCCTGGCCGCGACAGGTGGCGGCGTCCGGCCGCACCTTCCGGTCGCCGGGCCTGGTGTCCTGGGTCGGCTCGGCGAACTCGCCGTGCGGCAACTCCGACCGGAGCCTGTCGTTCTACTGCCCGTCGAACCACACCATCTATATGGACGTGGCGGACGACGTGAAGTACTGGAGGCAGAACCAGCCGTTCACCCGCGCGCTGGCCACGCACACGGTGGCACACGAGTACGCGCACGCGGTCCAGCAGATGACCGGCATCCTGCCTGCGTTCTACCGGGTCCGGTACGACGCTCCGAACCAAGCGGCGAAGCTGCTGGTGAACCGGCGGATGGAACTCCAGGCGTCCTGCCTGGGCAACGCGTTCCTCGGAGCCAATCGGAACAGCTACCCGATCAAGGGCGAGCTGTACCGGCAGTGGCTGTGGGTGGTGACGCAGAGCGGGGACGTGTCGTACCTGCCGCGCGACCACGGCAGCAAGGCCAGCCACGGGGCCTGGAGCCGGGCCGCGTACGCCAGCCGCAACCTGGGCAAGTGCAACACGTTCACCGCCAGCCCAGCCAAGGTCAGCTAGCTCATCTGTTGAGCAGGGCAACGGTTGGTGGACCGGGGCTCGGATAGCGTCTGCCCCGTGTCAGGCAACCAGTGGGGCCCGCCGCCCGGGCCGCAGCAGCAGCCTCCCTACGGTGCACCCCACGGTGGACAGCCGTGGCAGCAGCCTCCGCAGTACGGCGGTCCGCCGCCGGGCGCGCCGTACCAGGGCATGCCTGCGCAGGGTCCGCCGTACGGGCAGCCGCAGTTCGGCTGGGGCGCGCCGCCTGGTGGGCCGGGTGGACCTGGTGGACCGCCGCGGAAGAAGGGTGGTGGCGGGGGCAAGGCTGTCCTTGTCGTGCTCGGCGTCGTGGCGCTCGGGGCGGTCGGCCTCTTTGGAGTCTCCAACGCGCTGAAGGGCGACGGCGACCCGTACACCAGCCCGACGTACGGGACCTCCAGCTACAGCCCGACGTACGGGCCGTCGAACAGCCCGTCGGTGTCGCCGACTCGGACGACCAGCGCGCCGGCCCGGACCACGACGCGGCCGACCGCGACCAAGCCGACGGCGCCGCGGACGACGTCCAAGCCGAAGCCGAAGCCCGGGCCGACCGACACCGACCTGGTGCTGCGCAACCAGCTGTACAAGGCCGGGGCGATGAAGGCGGTGAACTGCAAGGAGTCCAGGTCCCGCCCGTCGAACGTGTCGGGCGCGCGAGCCAACTACGCCAACCTGCTGAAGTGCCTGAACCGCTCGTGGCCGGCGCTGGTCGCCAAGTCCGGCGCCCGGTTCCGGCCGCCGACGGTGCAGCCGTTCAGCGGGACCGTCAGCACGCCGTGCGGGATGGGCAACGACTCCGGGCCGCCGTTCTACTGCGGCAGCAACGAGACCATCTACATGAACCTCAGCGAGGACATCGGCAACTACAACCGCTACCCGCAGGCGTACCAGAAGGTGTGGGCGCGGATGTGGATGCTGCACCAGTTCGCGCACGAGTACGGCCACCACGTCCAGAACCTGACCGGCATCCTCGCCGCCAACCACCGGATCCGGTACGAGGCCCCGACCCAGGCGCTGGAGCTGGAGGGCAGTCGGCGGCTCGAGCTGCAGGCGTCCTGCTTCGGCGACATCTTCATCGGGTCGAACCGGCGCACGTACCCGATCACCGGGGAGGCGCTGTTCCAGTGGAAGTGGCTGATCCTGCACTGGACCGACCACAACAACGACCACGGCGACGGGGTGAACCACCGGTACTGGGCGACCCGCGGGTTCAACAGCCGCAACCCCAGCGTGTGCAACACCTTCGCGGTGGGCTCTGCGAAGGTGCAGTAGGGCTGGTCGCTGTGCCTTTGGAACGGGTGCGGCACCTCACAACGTCATGACCGGGGCGGTGCGGCGGGGGAAGGAATTCGGAGTGGTCTCGGTCACGAGGCGGCGGGCTGCAGACGGCGACCTGCCGGGCTGGCTAGCCTGGTGCGCCCCGGATCCCGCAAAGTATGTCCGGGGACCTGCATCTGTCCGGGGGGATCTAACGACCGGGCGCGGCGTCGGCACCCCGAACAGCGCCGGATGCACCACCGTGACGGCTACACCCAGCAAGGTCGTGAGGAGTATCGATGTCGGACAACTGGAATCCACCCCCGGAGCGCGAACCGGCTGACGGCGACCAGCCGGCCGGTCCGCCGGAGCAGCCTGCCGGGGATGGCCAGTCGCGCAGGTGGTGGAGCGACAGCACGGACGCCAAGCGCGAGTTCCAGGACCCCAACCAGTCCCCGGACGAGCCCCCCGCCAACAACTGGTTCGGCCAAGGCTGGGAAGGCCGCCGCCCCCCAGGCCAGGACGACCCCTCCACCTGGCAAACCCACCCCAACCAATCCCGGCCAACCATGCCAGGCCCCAACCAGCCCCGCCCCGAGCAGCCGCGGACTGAGCAGTCCGGCGTGGACCAGCCCCGGCCTGAGCCCTCACGCCCTGACCAGGCTCGGCCCGACCAGTCCAGCCTGGACCAATCGCGCGCCGACCAGCCTCGTCCCGAGCAGCCCGGCCCCACGCAGCCCGGCCCTGCCGAGCCTGGTCCGGCCCAGTCCGGCTCTGCCCAACCCGGCCCAGCTCAGTCCGGCTCAGCCCAGTCCGGGTCGCAGTCGCGCCCGGGGCAGCCTGCTCCGTGGGCGCGTGAGCAGGGCCCAAGCCAGCCCGGCCCGCAGTCGGGTTCCGGTCGCCCCACTCCGCCGCCAGGCCCCAGCTGGTCCGGTCCGCACCCGGGTCCGAACCAGCCCGGTCCGCAGCAGGGTTCGACGTGGTCAGGTCCACAACCAGGTCCGAGCCAGTCCGGTCCCACCGCCAACCGACCTGCGCAGGGTCAGTTCGGTCCACCTCAACCCCGCTCGGGCCAGCCAGGTCCGGGACAGGCCGGGGGTGGGTTGGCGGGTTGGCAGCCTGGGGGTCCGGAGCGGGGTGAGTCTTCGGGGCCGCACTCGGAGGGGTCGTACCTTTGGGCGCCGTCGCAGCCGCCGCAGCAGCAGCCGCAGTCGCCGTGGAGTAATGCACTGCCGCCAAACCGGCAGCAGGGCGGGCCGCGGCACGCGGCTCCGCGTCAGCAGCAGATCGGTCCGATGGGTCAGCCGGTCCAGCAAGCCCCGACCTGGCAATACCCGCCGATCCCGATTCCGCAGCCACCCGGCCCCGGCCGCCGGCGCAAGCCGAGGACCCGCACCCGCGGTCTCCTGATCGGCCTCGTCGTACTCGCCGTGCTCGTCGTCGGATCCGGCGTCACGCTCCTGGTCCGCAACACCGGCAACGACACCCCACAGACGACCGACAGCCCCTCGCCGACGCAGAGCCAGTCAGAGTCGCCGTCCCCGAGCCCGACGCCGACCGAGGCCCCCGCACCGGCCGAGGACGAGATCCTCACCGCGAACAAGCTGTACACAGTCGGTCCGATCGCGGCCTCCAAGTGCGCCGAGCCGCCGTTCGCACCGGTCAACATCACCACCGCCCGGGCCTACTACGCCCGCCTACTTCCATGCCTCGACCGCACCTGGTCGCTGGCGCTGAAGAAGATCGGCGTCGGCTTCCGCTCCCCGAAGGCAGTCGTGTACGTCGGCAAGCTGTCCTCCCCCTGTGGCATGCAGCGCAGCGTCCGGTCGTCGTACTGCGCCGCGAACGCGACCATCTACATCCCGTTCACGGTGGACAACCGGTACTACCGGTCCAACCCGGTCTACGCGCGGGCGATCATGCTGAACACGTTCGCGCACGAGTACGGCCATCACGTCCAGAACCTGTCCGGCATCCTGATGGCCTCGGTGACCCGGCAGCAGAAGCTGACGCCGAACCAGAAGCTGCTGGAGAGCCGTCGCCGCGAACTGCAGGCCACCTGCCTCGGTGCGGCGTACCTGGGCGCCAACGCGGCGTTCATCCCGATGCGTAAGCCGCTGCTGGACAACTGGCGGTTCCTGATCGCCCACAGCGGTGACGACTACGCCCGCCCGCGGATCCACGACCACGGCAACCGCGTCAGCAACTACCAATGGTCGATTGCCGGGTACAACAGCAAGCAGCCCAACTCCTGCAACACCTTCACCGTCGACGAAGCCCGCGTGGCGTAGTCAGCGCCGTGTAGTCAGTCAACAGAGAAGCCCCGGATCCGCAGTGGATCCGGGGCTTCTCTGTGTTCGTCTCAGAACAGGCGGCGGGCCGTGGTGAGCGAGCCGCCGAACGAGGTGACGAAGTTGCTGAGCGACTCGCCGATGTCGGACAGGTGCCAGTTCTCCGGTCCGGAGTACCAGCCGATCCCGGCGTCCGGATCGTCGTCGTCATCGGTCGCCGCGATCTCCAACGCCCACTTCTCGGTCAGCCCGAGCACAGCGGCGTACGGGAGGCACCGGGACGCGAACTCGAGCCGGTGGCTGTGCGGCAGGTCGGCCGACGTCTCGTCGAGCAGGTACTGCTGCAGGCCGGCCACGCGTCCCAGCACGGCCGCACCACGCGCAGTGCGGGCCGGCGCGACCTGACCGACGAGCGCGAGCACCAGGCCGGCCAGCATCACCGCGAGGCCAACCAGTGCGTACTTGCTGACGATGGCAAGCACGATCGTCAGTACGACGCCCGCACCGAGCAGCACCACGCCCGCAGTGGTCCAGCGGTTCCGCACTGCGTCCGGCCGAGTGGTGAACCAGCCCTGCGTGACGACGTCGGCGTACAGCTGCTCACGCACCAGGTTGAGTCGCGGCCGCAGCGACGGGCCGAGCGCGGAGACGACCACCGAGTCGCCGTCCGCGAACACCGCGTCGAGCAGCGCCTTCTCGTACGGCAGCAGTTCGGGACCGCCCTGGTTGAGCCGGTGCAGCTCCCAGTCCAGCTTGCCGAACTGGCTCTGCCGCGGCAGCTCCACGATGGTCAGGTAGTTGCGTACGGCGAGGTCCAGCAGCGTCGCGGTGATGTCCACGACGTCGGCCGTCTCGTCGACCACGGTGCCGACCTGCCCCGGGCGAATACCGTCCGGCGCAGCGAACTGCGGCCCGTCCGAGCCGTCCAGCACCGGCCGCTCCGGCGCACCGCCACCAACCTTGTCCGCGTCGCGACCGCGGAAGAACCACAGCGCCGCGGCAGCAAGCAGCCCGAGGCCGAGCACGACCGCGGCGAGACCGAGCGTGCCCGAGTCGACCGTGAACGCCCGGCCGAGGCTCCAGCGGGTGCTGAACTCGGCGTTCGGCTGCACGGTCGCCTGGTCGCTCAGCCCGGTCAGGAAGGTCAGCCGTCCACCCGCGGGTACGCCGTTCTGGTCGATCTGCAGCGCCGCCGACTCGGCCAGCTGGGACGACGTGCACGGCATGCTCGAACCGACCCGGCCGGCGATGCACGTCACCCAGGTCGCGAACGGGACGTCGACGGTCACCGAGGCCTGCGGGATCGCCGTACCGAAGCCCTGCACGATCGGCCAGCTCACCTCGCGGCCCTCGGTGGACTCGGCCACCACGTTGTCCACGGTGTAGCTGTAGACGATCTTCGACTGACCGGACACGTCCAGCGTGAGCCGGCGGCCGTCGTCGATGCTCTCGTCCTGGAACCCCTGAGCCGGCTGGCCGTTCACGGTCGCCGACACGTCGCGGACGTCGTACGTCCGGTCCCGCTCGGCGTCGGCCCGGACCCGGGTGGCCAGGGTGCGGCTGAACGTCGCACTGCCCGCGGTCAGGTCGACTGTCTCCTTGACCTGCAGGACGCCGTCCTTGGTCAGCGTCGCCTGGGCGGAGTAAGCCGTGATCTGGTCGTCGGTGGCGCGCGTCGGCGCGGCCTGGGCCGGCAACATGCCGAGGGCAACGAACGGGGCGGTCAGGGACATCAGCAGGGCAGCCGGCAGGATGCGGCGCTTCAGTGACATGGGTCGAGAGTAGTCTCGTGCCGGTTCGTCCAGCGAACTCGAGTCAGGACCGTCCAGCGGCAGGAGGGCAACACCGGTGAGCAGCCCATACGGCTACGGGGGCCGGCCACAGGATCGGCCCGTGGGTCCACCGCCTGGCGTCCTCCCACCTCCGCAGGCCGCGCCGTATCCCCAGCAGCACGGGCAGTTCCAGGGCGGGCCAGGGCAGTTCCAGCCGGGGCCGCCGCCGGGACAGGCGCCGTACCCGGGTCAGTGGCCGCAGCCGTACTACGGGGGTCCTGGGCAGTTCAACGGGTTCCAGCCGCCGAAGCGCCGCGGTGGCGCGACCCGGCTGATCCTGTTCGGCTTCGCGATGCTCGTCATCGTCGGCGGCGCGCTGGCCGCGATCAGCGTGATCCTGACCGGCGGTGACAGCGACGACAACGCCGCCACTCCCGAGATCACCGGCCCTTCGATCGTGCCGACGCCGACCAGCAACCCGCAGAAGGGGTCCGCCGAGGACTACCTGCTCAACGCCCAGATCTACCGTACGGGCGCGCTGCCGGAGCAGAACTGCAAGGCCGCCAGCCTCGGCAGCGGCAACCTCGCGGCGCAGAAGGTCTACTACGAGAAGTTGTTCGCCTGCCTCAACGACGCCTGGCGGCCGATCTTCAAGGAGCTCGGCGAGGAGAAGGAGGACCCCGGCCTGGTCGTGTTCGACAAGCCGGTCGTGACCCCGTGCGGCAACTTCGCACCGCTGTCCGGTCGCGTCCTCGCCTTCTACTGCTACGGCAACTCGGTGATGTACACCGACGTCCAGCAGATGAACAAGGCGTTCGGCCCGCAGCAGGATCTCGCCTACCTGATGACGATCGCGCACGAGTACGGCCACCACGTCCAGGGCGTCACCGGGTTGTTCTACGCGCGAGCGGCGTACCTGCAGGACCATCCCGACAAGAAGCTCGAGTACTCCCGCCGCAACGAGCTCCAGGCCTCCTGCTTCGCCGGCGTCTTCAGCAAGGCCGTCGCGTCGACCTACCCGCTGACCGACCGCATGTCCGAGTTCCGCGAACAGTCCAGCAACAGCTTCGGCGAGTCTCCCAGCGCCCCCGAGGACGAACGCACCCACGGTCTCGCCACCAGCCAAGGCTTCTGGATCCAGAACGGCTTCAACATCTCCGAAAACAAGGCCTGCAACACCTACGCCGCCCGCACCGACCTGGTCAAGTGACCCACCCCCTGCGCTGACTTGTGGATTTCGGTCGTTCAGAGGGCTCTGGATCGACAGATTTCCACAAGTCGGCGAGTTGTCCGGGTGTTAACCCGGGGGCGTATTATCCGGGCGTGACGTTGCGACGCGGGGAGGCGGCGCCGCACGCGCGGACGCTGGTGGATGTGTTGCAGGAGACGGCTGCTGCGTTTGCGGACGAGCCGGCACTGGATGACGGCAGTGTGAGTCTGAGCTACCGGGAGCTGCTGGAGCAGACGGGGAAGTTCGCGGCACGGTTGACCGAGGGTGGGGTCGGGCCGGGCGACCGGGTCGGGGTGCGGATCTCGTCGGGTCACAACGACTTGTACGTCGCGATCCTCGGCACACTGCAGGCCGGGGCGGCGTACGTGCCGGTGGATGCGGACGATCCGGACGAGCGGGCGGAGCTCGTGTTCGGCGAGGCGTCCGTGGCGGCGATCGTCACCGACGACCTCGAGCTCACCTTGATGCGTCCGACGCCGGGACCGCTGCCGGACAACGACAACGCCGACGGGTACTACGACTATCCGTACTCGGCCCGCATGGACTCACCGCAGACCGCGGCACCCCGAGCCGACGGCCCCGAGCCGGGCGACGATGCGTGGATCATCTTCACCTCAGGCTCGACCGGCGTACCCAAGGGTGTCGCCGTCTCGCACCGATCGGCCGCGGCGTTCGTGGACGCGGAGGCGCGGATGTTCCTGCAGAAGGAGCCGATCGGCGCGGACGACCGGGTCCTCGCCGGCCTGTCGGTCGCGTTCGACGCGTCCTGTGAGGAGATGTGGCTGGCCTGGCGGCACGGGGCCTGCCTCGTCCCGGCGCCGCGGTCGCTCGTGCGTAGCGGTATGGACCTGGGCCCGTGGCTCGTCGCGCAGGGCATCACCATCGTGTCGACGGTGCCGACGCTTGCGGCGCTGTGGCCGCCGGACGCGCTCGACCAGGTGCGGCTGCTGATCTTCGGCGGTGAGGCCTGCCCGCCCGAGCTCGCCGAGCGCCTGGCGACCGACGGCCGCGAGGTCTGGAACACGTACGGCCCCACCGAGGCGACCGTGGTCGCTTGTGGCGCGCAGCTGACCGGCGAGGGACCGGTCCGGATCGGCCTCCCGCTGGACGGCTGGGACCTCGCCGTGGTCGATGCCGAAGGCAACGAGGTGGAAGAGGGCCAGATCGGTGAGCTGATCATCGGCGGTGTCGGCCTGGCCCGGTACCTGGACCCGGCGAAGGACGCGGAGAAGTTCGCCCCGATGCCGACACTCGGCTGGGACCGCGCGTACCGCAGCGGCGACCTGGTCCGGTACGAGCCCGAGGGACTGCTGTTCCAGGGTCGCGCGGACGAGCAGGTCAAGCTCGGCGGTCGCCGGATCGAGCTCGGCGAGGTCGACGCCGCCCTGCAGGCGTTGCCCAGCGTGTCCGGTGCAGCCGCCGCGGTCCGCGCCAGCGCCGCGGGGAATCAGTTGCTCGTCGGGTACGTCGTACCAGAAGACCCCACGCACTTCGACCAGCAAGCGGCCACCGAGCAGCTCCGCAAGGCCCTGCCCGCGGCGCTCGTCCCGCTGATCGCCGTCGTCGACACGTTGCCGACCAGGACGTCCGGCAAGGTGGACCGCAACGCGCTCCCCTGGCCGCTGGAGAACCTGGACACCGAGGGTCCCGCAGCCGAGCTCGAGGGCACGGCGGGATGGCTGGCGGAGCGTTGGACGAAGGTCCTCGGCGCGAAGGTCACCGGACCCGACAACGACTTCTTCCTGCACGGCGGCGGCAGCCTGGCCGCCGCACAACTGGTGTCGGCCCTGCGCGAGCGCTACCCGGACGTCACGGTCGGAGACATCTACGAGTACCCCCGGCTCGGGGCGCTCGCGGACCGGCTCGACGAGGCGACCCCGATGGTCGCCGAGCCCGTCGAGCTCCGCGAGATCCGGCCGACGCCGCGGGCGACCCAGCTCCTGCAGACCGCGCTGACGCTCATCCTGCAGACCGTCGTCGGCGTCCGCTGGCTCGTCTACCTGTTCACGCTGAACAACCTGCTCGCCGAGTTCGCCGGCCCGCTGCCCTGGCTGCGGACCGTGTCCTGGTGGTGGATCCTGGCCGGCTGGCTGATCCTGATCACGCCGGCCGGGCGGATGGGGATCGCCGTCGTCGGGGCCCGCATCCTGCTGCACAACCTGAAACCCGGCACGTACCCAAGGGGCGGCAACGTCCACGTCCGGCTGTGGGCGGCCGAGAACCTCGCGGACGCCGCCGGCGCCGCCAACCTCGCCGGCGCACCCTGGATCGCCTACTACGCGAGAGCCCTCGGCGCGAAGATCGGCCGCGGCGTCGACCTGCACACGCTGCCACCGGTGACCGGCATGCTGACCATGGGCCGCGGCGCCTCGATCGAGCCCGAGGTCGACCTGGCCGGCTACTGGATCGACGGCGACCAACTGCACGTCGGCCCGGTGACCGTCGGCGCCGAGGCGGTCGTCGGCTCGCGCAGTACGCTCCTGCCCGGCGCGGAGATCGGCCGGAACGCCGAGATCGCCGCCGGCTCGGCCGTGTCCGGCAAGGTGCCCGCGAGCGAGCGCTGGTCCGGCTCCCCCGCGACCCGCATCGGCCGAGCGCGGCACCCCTGGCCCGACCACCGCCCGAGCCGCGCGCCGTGGTGGGTCCTCGCGTACGGCGCTCAGTCCGCCCTCATGTCGTTGCTCCCGGTGGCCGCGGCCGCGGCGGCCCTCGTCGTACTGGGCAATGCGCTCGAAGGCACGACGACGCTGCAGGCTGCAGCCCTCGAAGGGCTCAAGGCCGTGCCGCTGATGACGGTCGTCGGCTTCGCGACGCTGGCCGTGCTGACGCTGATCGGCGTACGGCTGCTCGGCATCGGCATCAAGCCCGGCCACTACCCCGTCCGGAGCCGGATCGGGTGGCAGGTGTGGGCGACCGAGCGGCTGCTGGACGCGGCCCGCACTCTGCTCTTCCCGCTGTACGCCAGCCTGCTGACGCCGTGGTGGCTGCGCGCGCTCGGTGCGAAGGTCGGCCGCGACGTCGAGGCGTCGACGGTGCTCCTGCTGCCGAAGATGACCACCGTCGGTGAGGGCGCGTTCCTGGCCGACGACACGATGATCGCGTCGTACGAACTGGGCGGCGGCTGGCTGCACGTGGCCGGCGCGAAGGTCGGCAAGCGCGCGTTCCTCGGCAACTCCGGCATGACGGCACCGGGTCGCAGCGTGCCGAAGAACGGCCTCGTCGCGGTGCTGAGCGCGGCCCCGAAGAAGTCCAAGGCCGGTACGTCGTGGCTCGGATCGCCGCCCGTGAAGCTGCGGCGCCAGGCGGTCGGGGGCGACCAGAGCCGGACCTTCAACCCGCCGGGCAAGCTGAAGGTCGCCCGGGCGCTGGTCGAGCTGTGCCGGTTCGTGCCGATGATGTGCACGGTGGCGATCGCGCTCGGCGTGCTGTTCACCTTGCAGGCGCTGGACGTGGGGATCGGCCCGTGGTGGACCGTTCTGCTGTCCGGTGCGGTGATCCTCGCCGCCGGCGCGGTCGCGGGCGGGATGGCGACGGTTGCCAAGTGGCTGATCGTCGGCCGGACCCGAGCGGTCGAGTACCCGTTGTGGAGCTCGTTCGTCTGGCGCAACGAGGTGGTAGACAGCTTCGTCGAGCTGGTCGCCGCGCCCTGGTTCGCCAACGCCGCCGCCGGCACGCCGGTCCTCAACCTCTGGCTGCGGACGCTCGGGGCCAAGATCGGCAAGGGTGTCTGGTGCGAGACGTACTGGTTGCCGGAGGCCGATCTGGTCACCCTCGGCGACGGCGCCACGGTGAATCGCGGTTGCGTGCTGCAGACGCACCTGTTTCATGATCGAGTTCTCTCCATGAGCACAGTCACCTTCGGGCCGGGAGCGACCCTCGGGCCCCACGGCATCGTCCTGCCGGCCGCCAGTGTGGGAGCAGGAGCTACCATCGGGCCGGTGTCTCTCGTGATGCGTGGTGAAGGTGTGCCCGCCGGGACGCGCTGGGCCGGAAACCCGATCGCACCCTGGCAGGGCTGATGGTTGCCCGCAACATCGGGCAGCCCGGGGCGTCCAGTGCAGGCGACCCGTACGTGTCCTCGCACGGCAACGGCGGCTACCACGTCGAGTCCTACGAGCTCGACCTCGACTACCGGGTCAACAGCAACCGGCTGACCGGCAAGGCGACCATCACCGCGGTGGCCAACCAGGCGCTGTCCCGGATCAGCTTCGACCTGGCCGGACTGCGGGTGTCGAAGGTGTCGGTGAACGGCCGCCGGCCGCAGCGCTACACGCACCGGGCCGGCAAGCTGCACATCTCGGCGAACATCATGGACGGCGCCGAGTTCGTCGTCGACGTCCAGTACGCCGGGAATCCCAAGCCGGAGGACAGTCCGTGGGGTGAGCTGGGCTGGGAGGAGCTCACCGAGGGCGTGATCGTCGCCAGCCAGCCGAGTGGCGCGGCGACCTGGTTCCCCTGCA
Organism: Kribbella sp. NPDC050820; assembly: GCF_040653975.1. Classification (NCBI taxonomy): domain Bacteria; kingdom Bacillati; phylum Actinomycetota; class Actinomycetes; order Propionibacteriales; family Kribbellaceae; genus Kribbella; species Kribbella sp. NPDC050820. Next base: position 116,183 of record NZ_JBFAHB010000003.1, on the reverse strand, counting down.
ACGACCACCCCGGCGACAAGGCCCACTACCGGATCTCGGTCACCACCGACTCGCCGTACCACGTGGTCGCGAACGGGCGGCTGGTGTCCCGCCGGGTGAAGGCCAGCCGGACCACCTGGGTCTACGACCAGGCTGCGCCGATGGCGACGTACCTGGCGACCGTGCAGATCGGCCGGTACGACGCGATCGAGCTGGCCGCGTCACCCGTGACGACACGCGCTGTCCTTCCCACCTCGTTGACGCGCAACGCCCGAGTGGATCTCGGCCGGCAGCAGGACATGATGAAGCTGTTCTGCCGGCTGTTCGGGCCGTACCCGTTCGGCGCCTACACGGTCGTGGTCACCGATGACCCGTTGGAGATTCCGCTGGAGGCGCAGGGCATCTCGGTGTTCGGCAGCAACCATCTCGACGGCCGGCGCGGGTCCGAGCGGCTGGTCGCGCACGAGCTCGCGCACCAGTGGTTCGGCAACAGCCTGACGCCCGCGAGCTGGCAGCACATCTGGCTGAACGAAGGATTCGCCTGCTACGCAGAGTGGCTGTGGTCTGAGGCATCGGGTGGCCTGACCGCGACGCAGCAGGTGTCGAAGGCGCACACGCGGTTGCGGGGCCTGCCGCAGGACCTGCTGCTGTCGGATCCCGGTCCGGAGCTGATGTTCGACGACCGCCTCTACAAGCGTGGCGCGATCACCCTGCACGCGCTGCGCCAGCACCTCGGCGACGACGCGTTCTTCGAGCTGCTGCGGACCTGGACCAGGACCTACCGGCACGGCTCGGTGACCACGGACGACTTCATCACAATGGCCGTGTCCTACAGCCCGGACGAGGACGCCGTACGCGAGCTGTTCGAACAGTGGCTGGACGCAACGGATCTGCCGGCGCTCAAGACGACCGGGCGACCTCGGCAGCGGCCTTGACGAAGCGCTCGGTGAGCGGGGTCCGCGTGGCCCAGGCCGTACCGATCCACCAGGTTGCGGCCCGGCCGCTCAGTGGCACGAGACGGAGCCCCGACGGCGCGATCCGCTCGGCCGACACCGGTACGACGGCCGGCCCGGCGCCAGCCGCGACCAGAGCCAGCACGGTCTGCAGGTCGGCCGCCTCCTGAAGGACACCGGGATGGCAACCGAGCTCGGCGTACAGCCCCTGGATCTGCGCGGTCAGCCCCGGACCGCGCGCCGGGACGAGCCGGACGAGTGGCCGCCCGTCGAGCCAGGAACCGACATCACGCGGTACGTCGACACCGTCAGCGACCGCGAGAGCGAGCCGGTCGCGTCGTAACCGCAGGTGTTCAAGGCCGGCCGGCACCGGCAGCCGGACGAATCCGATCTGCAGGCTGCCCGCGAGCAGCCGCTCGCACTGGACCGCCGACGACATGTCGTCCAGTGACACTGCGACACCAGGCCAACGGCTGCGGAAGAGCGCGACCGACCGTGGCGCGAGGTCGATCCCGGACAACCCGAACCCGATCGCCAGCGACCCCTCGCTACCCGCTGCGACCAGCGCCGCCCGCCGATCGAACGCCTCGGCTCGGTCCAGCAACTCCAGAGCGTCAGGAAGCAGCAGCTCCCCGGCCGGGGTCAGCCGGGCGCCGTGCCGGCCGCGGCTGAACAGGACCGAGCCGACCCGCCGCTCGAGCACCTGGATCTGCTTGGTCAGCGCGGGCTGGCTGGTCGACAACTCCTCGGCCGCGGCCCCGAAGTTGTGCAGCCGGGCGACCGTGACGAACGCCCGGAGCAGTCGGAGATCCATAACTCCACGATATGGAATCTGACCAAACAACTATTGGACGTGATGGAACGGTCGGCGTTTCGATAGGGGTATGAACTTCTTTCGGAGCGCCGTCGTCCAGTTCGAGCCGGTGCCGGACCAGCCGGCCGCCAACCTCGCGATCGTCGAGCGGCTAGCCCGCCAGGCAGTGGCCGACGGCGCCAAGCTGGTGGTCTTCCCGGAGATGTGCCTGCTCGGCTACTGGCACCTCCGCCGGCACACCGCCGAGCGGCTGCACGAGCTCGCCTCGCCCGCGGACGGGCCGCTGGTCGACCGGGTCCTCGCCCTGGCCAAGGAGCTGGACGCCGGGATCGGCGTCGGGTTCCTGGAGGATGCCGACGGCAAGCTCTTCAACTCGTACGCCGTCTGCCTGCCGACCGGAGCAGTCCACGTGCACCGGAAGCTGCATGCGTTCGAGCACGAGGCGATCGCCAGCGGGTCGTCGTACACGGTGTTCGACACGCCTTGGGGGTTCCGGGCCGGGATCCTGATCTGCTGGGACAACAACCTGGTCGAGAACGTCCGGATCACCGCGTTGCTCGGAGCAACCGTCCTGCTGGCGCCGCACCAGACCGGCGGCACCAGCTCCCGCAGCCCGCACGGGATGAAGCCGATCCCGCTGGAGGTCTGGGAGCGCGGGGACCGGACCGAGCTGGAGGCCGCGTTCAACGGCCCGAACGGGCGCGGCTGGCTGCTGCGCTGGCTGCCGGCGCGGGCGCACGACAACGGCCTGTTCGTGCTGTTCAGCAACGGGGTCGGCCGGGACGACGACGAGGTCCGCACCGGCAACGCGATGATCCTGGACCCGTACGGCCGGATCGTCGCCGAGACCCCGGTGCCGGCCGAGTCCGTGGTGGTCGCCGACCTCGACCTGGACCTGGTGCCGCTGGCAACCGGCCGCCGCTGGCTCCGCGGCCGGCGTCCCGAGTTGTACGGCGTCCTGACACAACCGACCGGGGACGAGCTGGACCCGCGGGCCGCCCGGTTCTCACCCGATCCGGTGAGCCTGCGAACGCTGGACGGTCAGTAGACGAGCGCGGTGGCGATGGCCGCGACGCCTTCGCCGCGGCCGGTCAGGCCGAGCCCGTCGGTCGTCGTCGCACTCACCGAGACCTCGGCGTCGCACGCGGCGCTCATCGCCTTCTCGGCCTCCTCGCGGCGACCGGCGAACCGCGGCCGGTTGCAGATGATCTGCACCGACACGTTCCCGATCTCGAACCCCGCGGCGCGCACCCGGCGAGCGGCCTCGGCCAGCAGCGCGGCCCCCGAAGCACCGGCCCACTCGGGCTCCGACGTACCGAAGTTGGACCCCAGGTCGCCCAGCCGCGCCGCGCTGAGCAGCGCATCGCAGACCGCGTGCGCCGCCACGTCGCCGTCCGAGTGCCCCGTCGGTCCGGACGTCTCCTCCGGCCACAGCAACCCGGCCAGCCACATCGGCCGGCCCGCTTCCAGCGGATGGACGTCGACGCCGGTCCCGACCCTGGGAACCTTCACGTCAGCCTCCTGTCCGCCAGTAACGCCTCGGCCAGCAGCAGGTCCCGCGGCCGTGTCACCTTGAACGCGTCCTCGGACCCTTCGACCGTCAGCACGGTCACGCCGAGCCGCTCACACAGCATCGCGTCATCCGTCGCCCCGGTGCCACCGGCCGCATGCGCACGACGCAGCACCGCGGGGTCGAACCCCTGCGGCGTCTGTACGGCGACCAGCGTCGAGCGATCGGGCGTGTCCACGACCTCGCCGGCCCCGGAGACCTGCTTGATCGTGTCCGTCACCGGCACCGCCGGTACGACGGCCGCGGCCCCGCCACGCACCGCCTCGACCACCCGCTCGACGACCGCCGCCGGGACGAAGGCCCGGGCCGCGTCGTGGACCAGGATGCAGTCGATCCCGTCGGCCGGGACCAGGTCCAGGGCCGCCCGGACCGAGTCGGCCCGCTCGACGCCACCCGGGACCACGAGCAGCCGGGCGGCACCGGCGTACGGCTCGAGCTCCTTGTGGACCGCGTCCTCGGTGCCGGGTGGAACGGCGACCACAAAACACGTGAGGTCGGCGGCGGTCGCTGCCCGCAGTCCACGAACGGCGTGGACCAGCAGCGATTCGCCACCGACCTCTCGAAATGCCTTCGGGGTCTCACCACCGAGCCGGAGCCCGAGACCGGCCGCCGGGATGATGGCCGCGGTGCTCATCGGGAGCAGTCCGCGCAGGGCGGCAGGATCACGTGTTCCGTCTCGGTCTGATCGGGTGGATCAGGAAGCGAGAACCTCGTCGAGGATGGCTTCCGCCTTGTCCTCGTTGGTGTGCTCGGCCAGGGCCAGCTCGGAGACCAGGATCTGGCGAGCCTTCGCCAGCATCCGCTTCTCACCGGCGGAGAGACCGCGGTCACGTTCACGGCGCCACAGGTCGCGAACGACCTCTGCCACCTTCATCACGTCGCCCGAGTGCAGCTTCTCGAGGTTCGCCTTGTACCGTCGCGACCAGTTGGTCGGCTCCTCCGTGTGCGGTGCGCGCAGCACGTCGAAGACGCGCTCCAGGCCAGCCTGATCCACGACGTCACGCACGCCGACGAGATCGAGGTTGCACGCGGGGACCCGGACGACCAGGTCGTTCTGAGCGACGATCCTCAAGACCAGATAGGTCTTGTCCTCACCTTTGATCTGACGGGTCTCGATGTCCTCGATGACGGCCGCACCGTGATTGGGGTAAACAACCGTCTCGCCGACTGTGAAAGTCATATGTCACGTGCCCCTTTCCAAGGTCCATCCTACCACGTGGCAAATGGTCCGGCCGGGACGTTTGCGCTGGTCAGGGGCCACTTCCCGGCTTGACAAACGCTCTCACCCGTGCCTTGTGCGCGCGTGAAAGGTTGCCCGGGACACCGGTGCGACGGACCGTGACGCCAGCCCGCCGTCGAGCCCGGACGAGGCGAGAGCTACGCTTTGACGCGCCGGAGGCCGCTGCCTCAGGGCGTCGAACAGCTTTGCAGGAGAGGGATCCCAGTGCCGATCACGTTGTCCTCGCGGTCCGTCCGGCGCGCCGCGCTGGCGGGTGCCGCCGCCACCCTGAGTATCGTGCTGACGGCCTGCGGCGCGAACTTCAACGCCCAGACGCTGCAGCCCTACCAGGCCGCCGAGGGCACCAACGCCGACTCCGGCTCGATCGCGGTCCGCAACGCCCTGGTGATCGCCTCCGAGGACGGCAAGGGCGAGTTGCACGCCGTCATCGTCAACAACGGCTCCGAGGACGACACCCTGGTCGGGATCGCCCAGGCGCCGGCCCAGACGCAGGACGGGCAGGCCGGCGGCGACCAGCCCGGTGAGGTCACGTTCGGCAACGTCAAGGAGCTGGACCTCAAGGCCGGTACGTCGACCCTGCTCCCGCCGGCCGCCGGTGAGGGCACCGAGGCCACGGCGACGCCGACCCCGGGCAGCACCGAGACCCCCGCGGCCCCGGGCGAGCCGATCACCGTGACCGGCGCGAAGCCCGGCCAGATGGTCAACGTGACGATGACCTTCGGCAAGGCCGCCCCGATCACCACCTACATCCCGGTCCTCGCGGAGGACCACTACTCGCCGTCGCCGCGTGCCGACGGCGAGGGCGGCCACGGCTGAGCCTGACCTGACCCGGCCACCGAACAGCCGAACGGGCCGCCCCGGCGCGGGACGGCCCGTTCGTCGTGCCGGCGGGACCTGTGGCCGAGGTCCCGGCGGACGGATGCGGCCCGGTACGACGGATCGGTCGTCGTACCGGGCGGGTTCGCGGGTCAGCCCGCGGACTCGGCGGCCTTGGACAGGCTCGGGATGATCTTGTCCAGCACCCACGGGACGCTCAGCACGCTGACGGCGCTCATCCCGGAGATCACCTGCTGGTCCTCCATCACGTAGGCGCTGCCGCGCTTGACCGCGGCCAGCGAGGAGTAGACCGGGTCGGCCTGGAACTTCTGCGCGCCCAGCCCGTCGACGTACGCGACCACCACGTCGGCGTCCACGTCGGTCACCTTCTCCTTGCTGATGGTGAGCGCGAACTCCTTCTTGGTGTTGGTTTTCTCGAGCGCCTCAACACCCGGCGCGTTCACGAAGCCCATCTCGTTCAGGATCTGCACCCGGGGGTCACCCGGCATGTACACGTAGTTGTCGGCGCCGAACGAGCCGACGGTGATGGTCTTGCCCTTGAACTCCGGGTGCTCGCTCGCGACCTGCTTGATCCGGTCCTGGATGCCGCTGATCAGCTTCTCGGCCTCGGCCTTCTTGCCCAGCGCCTCGCCGACCAGCAGCGTCTGGTCCTGCCAGGTGGTCTGCCACGGGGCGCCCGGGTAGGCGACGGTCGGCGCGATGTCCGACAGCGTCTTGTACGTCGCCGCGTCGAAACCCTCGTACGGCGCCAGGATGACGTCCGGCTTCAGCGCCGCGATCTTCTCGAACGGGAACTTGTCGCCGGTGTCCAGCAACTCGGTCTTCGACGCGTCGAACTTGTCGGCGTCCCACGCGGTCACGCCGGCCGGGGTCGGGCCGTAGGTCACCTTCGGCATCCCGACCGGTGTCTCGCCGAGCGCGTAGACCACGTCCTGGGCGTTCCAGCCGAGCGTGACGATCCGCTCCGGCTTCTTGGTGATGGTGGTCTCGCCGAACGTGTTCTTCAGCGTGACCGGGAACCCGGCAGCCGCCGTACCGGCCGAACTGTCGGCCTGCTTGTCGGCGTCGCTCCCACAGGCGGCCAGCGAGGTGGTCACGACCAATGCAGTAGCGATCGCGGTGACGGCCCGGGTACGGGACCAGGACATGGGACTCTCCTTAGTGACGACTTGCCTCAACTAAGGAGAGCCTAAGCTAACCCCACGAGCCGTCGCGACCTGTGGGGATGTGACTCAGGACTCGAACTTGTAGCCCAGGCCACGCACCGTGACGAGATGCTGCGGGTTCGACGGGTCCTTCTCCAACTTGGACCGCAGCCGCTTCACGTGCACGTCCAGGGTCTTGGTGTCGCCCACGTAGTCGGCGCCCCAGATCCGGTCGATCAGCTGCCCGCGGGTCAGCACCCGGCCGGTGTTGCGCAGCAGCATCTCGAGCAGCTCGAACTCCTTCAGCGGGAGCCGGATCTCGGTCCCGGACACCGTCACCACGTGCCGCTCCACGTCCATCCGGACCGGCCCGGCCTCCAGCGTGTCCGGCAGCAGCTCGACGTCCTGGCCGCGCCGCAGCACGGCGCGGACCCGGGCCAGCAGCTCGCGCGGGCTGTACGGCTTGGTGACGTAGTCGTCGGCGCCCAGCTCGAGCCCGACCACCTTGTCCACCTCGGTGTCCTTGGCGCTGACGATGATCACCGGGACGTTGCCCCGGCTACGCAGCGCCCGGCACACCTCGGTGCCGGACAGCCCCGGCAGCATCAGGTCGAGCAGGACGATGTCCGCACCGGCCCGGTCGTACTCGTCCAGCGCATCCGGCCCGGTCTCCGCGACGGCGACCTCGAACCCTTCCTTGCGCAGCACGTACGACAACGCGTCGCTGTAGCTCTCTTCGTCTTCGACGACCAGCACTCGGGTCACGAAGCTGTCTCCTTTGCGATCAGGGGGCCTGCAAGGCAGGCCGCTCACCTGACGGGGTAGGCGTCAGGTTTACGGCCGGCTCCTCCTGGCTGGGGGAACCGGTCTGGCCCGGCGCGGGTTCGAGCCGCAACGGGAGTCTCACAGTGAAGGTGGAGCCCTGGCCCTCGACGCTCCAGACCCGGACATCGCCCCCGTGGATAGAGGCGATGTGCTTGACGATCGAGAGGCCGAGGCCGGTCCCACCGGTCTCACGGCTCCGGGCCCGGTCGACCCGGTAGAACCGTTCGAAGATGCGTTCCAGGTCGCTGCTCGGGATCCCCACGCCCTGGTCGCTGACGGTCACCTCGACCAGGTCGCCGATCGGGTGCGCGGCGACCGCCACCCGGGTGCCGTCGGGGCTGTAGTTGACCGCGTTCTCGACCAGGTTGCCGATCGCCATCGCCAACTGGTCCGCGCTGCCCATCACCTCGAGCTCGGGCTCGGTCTTGACGATGATCTTGATGTCGCGGTCCTCGGCGTCGATCTGGCAGCGGTCCACCGCGCTCTCGATCACCACGTTGATGTCGACCGGGCCGGGGTTCTCCAGCGGATCGTCGCCCTGCAGCCGGGACAGCTCGATGATCTCCTTCACCAGCCGGCTCAGCCGGGAGGCCTCGACCCGCATCCGGTCCGAGAACCGCTGCACCGCCTCCGGGTCGTCGGACGCCTCGGAGACCGCGTCGGCGAGCAGGATCAGCGCGCCGACCGGGGTCTTCAGCTCGTGGCTGACGTTGACGGTGAAGTCCCGCCGGATCGCGTCCAGCCGCCGCTCCCGGGTCCGGTCCTCGACCAGGACCAGCACCAACTGGCTGCCCAGCGGCGCCACCCGGGCGCTCACGTACTGCGTCGCGCCGAGCCGGCCGCGGACGATCTCCAGGTCCTGCTGGCGGATCTCACCGTCCCGCCGTACCGCCCGGACCATGGTCAGCAGGTCGTCGACGACGAGCCGCTCGCCCCGGACGATGCCGAGTACGTGCGCCGGGGCGCTGGCCTGGAGCACCTGATCTTCGGGGCCCATCACGACCGCGGACGACCGGAGCACGGACAAGACGGTGGCGACGCCGTTCGGGACGATCGGGTCCGGGGACTCCGGAATCTTGCGCTGGGAGCGTTCGCTGAGCATCATCGCACCGAGCGAAAGCAGGGCCAGGGCCGCGCCGATGACGCCGCCCAGCACCGCAGCCAGCGTGGGGTCCACGGCAACGATGCTACGCGGGCAACCAGCAGGGAAAGACCGAATGATCACCGGATGACCGGGGGACGACCTAACTGTTCATCATGCGTTCACCACTCGTCGCCGTCCGGCAACCTCGACGGCATACGGTCACGATGTGGCGGGTACCAGGTGCGTGCCTCCCACTCCGCCCACCGTGGCACCGGACACCACAGATCGGAAACGAACACAATGCGTGACACCTACCACGAGCAGCTCGACGACATCCTCGCCGAGCTGGAGCGGATGACCCGGACGGTGTCCACCGCCGTACGACGCTCGACCGCCGCGCTGCTGGAGGCCGACATCCGCAAGGCCGAAGAGGTCATCGCGGCCGACATCCAGCTGGACGCGGCCGGCGAGGGCGTCGAGGACAAGGTCTTCGAGCTGATGGCCCGGCAGTCCCCGGTCGCCAACGAGCTGCGGATGCTGGTCGCCGCGCTGCGGATGGTCGCCGACCTGGAGCGGATGGGCGACCTGGCCGCGCACGTGTCGAAGATCGCCCGGATGCGCTACCCGGCGCCGGCGATCCCGGACGAGCTGCACACCGTCATCGCGGAGATGGGCTCGGTGGCCGGCAAGATGGTCGACGCCGCCGGCGACGTGATCCAGACCCGCGACGTCGAGGCGGCCGGCCGGCTGGAGGCCACCGACGACCAGATGGACAAGCTGCGCACCAACCAGTTCCGCCTGATGATGGACGACTCCTGGCCGCACGGCGTCGAGGTCGCCGTCGACATCGCCCTGCTCGGCCGCTACTACGAGCGCATCTCCGACCACGCCGTCTCGATGGCCCGCCGCGTCGTCTACCTGGTCACCGGCGAGCTCCCGGTAGCCGTCGGCGGCACCGCAGCCGGCTCCGGCGCCGGCGCCTCCACCCCCAACCCCAACGGCAACTGACCTCCAGCACTAGGCGCCCCCGGCAACCACTGCCGGGGGCGCCTGCTGTTGGGCTTGCAACCACCTGGAGACCGGGCCACACGGTCGCGATCATCGACCCGTCCGCCCGCGCCAGGTGCCGGACGACGTCCCTGGCGGACTCTCACCACGCCACGGCCGGCGAGCCGCACGAGCAGCCCACCCGACCGCCCCCGCCCCCAGCAGCTCTGGCGACGGCAAGCCAGTCGCGGCAACCACCCCAGCCAACGGCCGCCACCGCGGCAACCCCAGCCGAAGGCCTCGCCGTGGCACCACCCCAGCCGAAGGCGTCGCCTCCACCCTCGCTGCTCGCTCTCGCCCCTCGCCCCTCGCCTCTCGCCTCTCGCCCTACGAGCGGATACCCGGCTCTTGTGACGGATGTGTCGGCGCGGGTTGAGCGGGCGCACACCGTTGGGTTGTTGTCGGGTTTGTAAGCGTCGAGGGCGGACCGCCGGGCCATCACAATCGGCTGGCGTCGGCGGTGCCAGGCAGGGTGCCGGGTGGTAGGTGGTGATTGTGATGGCCTGGCGGTCCGCAGCATCGGGATCCCATTCGCGGGCGGTCCGACTGGCATGGGCCCGGTCCACTCGACCGCCCAGGGTGGCGAACTAGGGCACCAACCTGACCCACACATCAGTCAGAAGACCCGGATATCCCCTCAGGTAGTGGGTTCTCTGCTCGCACACGAGGGGAGAACGCCCAACGCCGACAGCTATCCCCTGATGTGAGAGGCGGACTGCGACACCCGAGCCCCGAGCCAGCCAGAGCCCGAGCGCGCCCGAGACCGCGCAGCCGGGGGCCTGGCCGAACGTGATCGGCGCGTGGCCGAACGTGATCGGGGCCTAGCCGCCGTGGTCGAGGGCTGGCCGCCGTGATCGGGGGCTTGCCATTGTGGTCGGGCCTGGCCGACGTGGTCGGGGCCTCGCCAACGGCGTCGGGGCCTCGCCGACGTGGCCGTGGCTTGAACACGCTATTTCCTGTTCAAGCCCACAAGTCCCCGCCTGCACCCACGACCGCTGGCACAGCACCAACCGGAATCCACCACTGCGCAGGCCGGACAGGATGTCCTCCGGTCTGGCACACGTCCGGGTCGGCCATTTCCCCAACCCAGCGGCTCACATCCACACCGGTCGCAGATGCTCACCGCAGCAAGCGCCAGCTCGTGACCGGCCCGCGCCCCGGCGAAGCCGGCAACAAGACAGCCACGCCGAAGGCGTGCCCTTCCTGCGGAGCCGACCCGATTGCACACCGCCGAAAGCGCCGGTCCGTGATCACCGTCCGCGGCCCGGCGCAGCCGGCGATCAGGCAGCCGCGCCGAAGGCATGTCCGTCCCGCGAAGCCGACCTGGTTGGTTGCCGCCGCAGGCCCCGGCTCGTGACATCGTCCGCGGCCCGGCGGAGCCGGCAACAGAACAGCCGCGCCGGAGGCGTGTCCTTTTGGGGACACAGCTGGGCTGTGGGTTAGCGGCCTTGGTTTTTTACGGCTTCGATGGCGTCTTTGGCTGCTTGGGGGTCGAGGTACTCGCCGCCGGGGGTTACCGGGTGGAAGTCGTCGTCGAGTTCGTAGTAGAGGGGGATGCCGGTGGGGATGTTGAGGCCGACGATGGTGGCCTCGTCGAGGTTGTCGAGGTGCTTGACCAGGGCGCGCAGCGAGTTGCCGTGGGCGGTGACGAGGACCGTCTTGTTGTCGGCCAGGTCGGGGACGATCGCGTCGTACCAGTAGGGCAGCATCCGCTCGACGACGTCCTTCAGGCACTCGGTCGCGGGCAGCAGCTCCGAGGGGAGGGCGGCGTACCGCGGGTCGCCGGCCTGGTCGTACTCCGAGCCGCGCTCGATCGGCGGCGGCGGGGTGTCGTAGGAGCGGCGGAAGAGCATGAACTGCTCCTCGCCGAGCTCCTCGAGGGTCTGCTTCTTGTCCTTGCCCTGCAGCCCGCCGTAGTGCCGCTCGTTCAGCCGCCAGGAGCGCCGTACGTCGATCCACTGGCGGTCGGCCACCTCGAGGGCGATGTTCGCGGTGCGGATCGCCCGGCGCAGCACCGAGGTGTGCAGTACGTCGGGGAGCAGGCCGCGGTCGCGCAGCAGCTCGCCACCACGCTGGGCCTCCTCGACGCCCTGGGCGTTCAGGTCGACGTCCACCCAGCCGGTGAAGAGGTTCTTGGCGTTCCAGTCGCTGTGGCCGTGGCGGAGCAGGATCAGACGATAGGTCATGGCGCCCAGACTACTGGGGCTCCAGCCAGCCCTTGAAAGCGTCCAGATTGCGGGTGGACTCGCCGCGGGAGACCCGCCACTCGTACTCCTTGCGGATCGAGGAGGCGAAGCCGAGCTCGAGGATCGTGTTGAACGACGAGTCGGCGTACTCGAGCACCGCGCCGAGCAGCCGGTCCACCTCCGTCGGGGTGATGGCGTGCAGCGGCACCCGGCCGTCCAGGTGGATGTCGCCGAGGTGGTCGACGGCGAACGCGACGCCGTACATCTTCAGGTTCCGCTCCAGCAGCCAGCGGTAGACGGCCTCGTGGTTCTCGTCCGGACGCCGGGCGACGAACGCGTGCACGTGGACCGACTGCGGCCCGACCGTCAGGGTGACCGTCGTCTTCAGCTTCCGCTCCCCGGGCAGGTCCGCGGTGAACGCGCCGGGCTCGCCCTCGGTGAAGTCGAGCTCGTTCTCCTTCAGGACCTGACGGATCACGTCCGCCGCCGACACTCTCATCCGGCTACCTCCGCGGCCAGTTCGGTCGCCATCGTCTGGGTTGCGACTCGGTATGCGGCGACTGTCTTCTGCGCGGTCAGCTCCCAGCCGAAGCCTTGCGCGTGCTTGACCGCCGCCCGGCCCATGCTCTCGCGGGTGTGCGGATCCGTCGCGATCCGTGTCAGCGCGTCGGCAAAGTCGTCCACCCCGTGCCCGGGCACCAGCAGCCCGGTCTGCCCGTCCACGACCGCTGTAGTCAGCCCGCCCACGGCCGCCGCGACCACCGGCGTCCCGCAGGCCTGCGCCTCCAACGCGACCAGCCCGAAGGATTCCGAGTACGACGGAACACACACGACCGACGCGGATCGGTACCAGTCGGCCAACCCAGATCGCTCCATCGGCTTGACGAACCGGATCACGTCGTCGACCTCCAGCGCTCGCGCAAGCTCGGCGTGCGACTCGGGGTGCTCCATCCCGTTGCCCGACGGCCCGCCGATGATCGCCACCACCAGCCGATCCCGCAGCGACGGGTCCCGCTCGAGCATCCGCGCGGCCGCCCGGATCAGCAGGTCGGGCGCCTTCAACGGCTGGATCCGCCCGACGAACGCCAGTACGACGGCATCCTCGGGCAACCCGATCGCACGCCGGGCCGCGGCCTGGTCGCCGGGGCTGAACATGTCCAGGTCAACGCCCGGGTTGACCACGCCGACCTTCGACGGCTGGGCGCCGTACAGGGTGATCAGCTCGTTCGCCTCGTCGTCGGTGTTGGCGAGCAGCCGGTCCGCGGCCTCGACGACCTGTTCCTCACCGAGCAGCCGGGCGGGCGGTTCGGGTACGTCGTCGTCCGCGAGGCTGGCGTTCTTCACCTTCGCCATCGTGTGCATGGTGTGGACGAGCGGGACGGCCCAGCGGTCGCGGGCGAGCAGGCCAACCTGGCCGGACAACCAGTAGTGCGAGTGGATCACGTCGTAGTGCCCGGGTTCGTGAATCGCTTCCGCCCGCAGGACCGCGCGGGCGAACGTGCACAACTGGGCGGGCAACTCGTTCTTGGTGAGGCCTTCGTACGGACCGGCGGCGACGTTGCGAACCATCACGCCGGGCATCAGCTCCACTCGCGCGGGCAGGGCCGACGCGGTCGCCCGAGTGAAGACGTCGACCTCGACCCCCAGGTCCGCGAGGCGTTTCGACAGCTCCACCACGTAGACGTTCATCCCACCGGCGTCACCGGTCCCCGGCAGGTCCAGCGGCGACGTGTGCAGGCTGATCATCGCGACCCGCCGGAGAGGACGGTCGGCGGAGGGAAGGCTCACCTGGTCAGAGTAACCCTGCGCGGTCAGTCGGTCTTCCGGGTCGGCAGGGCGAGGGTCTGGCCGATCTCGAGGGCTGCCGCGATCCGGCGGGACAGGGTCGCGTTCAGGTCCGCGGTCTCCTGGCTGAGCTCTTCGATCAGGCCACTGTGGCCGGCGACCTCGGTGCTGGACAGCAGCTCGACGTACCGGTCGCGGTCCTGCAGGGCCCCTTCCAGCAAGGTCTCCACCCTGAGTACGGCGTCGGCCTCGCGGACCTGGTCGGCGTACCGCTCGAGCTTCGCCACCTTCGTCTCCATCGCGGTCGCGGACAACTCGAGAGCCTCGCGCTGCGGGCGGAGGACCGCTTCGAGTCGGGCGGACTGCAACTGGTCCTCGATGTCGGCCTGCCGGGACCGCAGCGCGGACAACTGCTGGAGGACGCGGCCGATATCCCACAGCTGCTCGGGCAGGACCACGTCGTTCTTGGCTGCGTCGAGCAGGCCGCGCTTGTTCACCTCGGAGTCCTGGATGGTCTCGACCGCGCGCTGGGCCCGCTCCATCAGCGCGGTGGCGTCGCCGTCCCAGTCCTCGGCGAGCAGGTACTGGCCGTGGTGCTTGCGGGCAGCGACCCGGGCCCTGCCCTCGCCTGTCATCGCGGCGACTCCTGCGACCAGCAGCAGTACGCCGAACACGCCGGCGCCGAGGCTCAGCCAGAAGGCCAGGCCGTCGGGGAAGATCGCGTAGACCAGCCAGCGCAGCGCGAACCAGAGGCCGACCTCGATCCCGGCGAACACCACCAGACCGCCGATCGTCTCTCCCGCCGCCTGCCGTCCGACGGCGTCCTGCTTCGGCGCACTGGCCGGCAGCAGCACGCTCGGATGCTCGCTCAGCAAGGACCGGACCGCCGGCGGTACGTCGGGCGCGAAGAGCACCGGACCCGGCGGCGTCTCGTCGTCCGGCTCGGTCGCCATGCGCTCGCCCCCTGTGATCCGCTCCCCAAAGTCCCGACGTTCTACTGTGCGGACTGGTTCCCGCCGATGGCAACCGGGCTGGGAGACTCAGAGGCATGACTTCGAATGCGCGTCCTCTAGCCGTCGTCACCGGAGCGAGCAGCGGGATCGGTGCCGCGTCGGCCCGGCACCTGGCCCACGAGGGGTTCGAGGTGATCTGCGCGGCCCGCCGGCTGGACCGGATCGAGGCGCTGGCCAAGGAGATCGACGGCCGTGCGGTCCAGTGCGACGTGTCCGTGGCCGCGGACGTCGCCGCCCTCGCCGACGCGGTCGGTGACCGGCTCGCACTGCTGGTGAACAACGCCGGCGGCGCGTTCGGCTTCGAGCCGGTCGCGGAGGCGGACCTGGAGGCCTGGCGGCAGATGTACGAGGTGAACGTGATCGGTGTCGCGGCCGTCACGAAGTCGTTGCTCCCGGCCCTTGTCGCCGGCCGCGGCACGATCATCGTGATGGGCTCGACGGCCGGCCAGGTCGCCTACGAGGGCGGCGGTGGTTACGTGGCCGCCAAGCATGCGGCCAAGGCGATCGTCGACACTCTCCGGCTGGAGCTGTACGACCAGCCGGTGCGGGTCTGCGAGATCGCGCCGGGCATGGTGCGCAGCGAGGGGTTCGCGCTGACCCGGTTCGGCGGCGACCAGGACAAAGCCGACGCCGTGTACGCCGGCGTGGCCGAGCCGCTCACCTCCGACGACATCGCCGACATCGTCACCTGGATCGCGACCCGGCCGCCGCACGTGAACATCGACCGGCTCACCGTCCGTCCCCGGGCGCAGGCCGCCCAGCACAAGGTGCACCGCGTTCAGTAGCCACGCACTGCAGTGACCCGGCGGCAGTGGACCAGTACGTCGTACCACTCGGCGATGCTGCCGCCGGTCATCCACGACGACGCCCCGGCCTCCGGGTAGCCGCGGGTCTTCGCCGTCGCGTCGAGCCAGTCCTGTACGGCGCCGTGCGCCGGCCTGCGCAGGTCCAGGCTGAACACGTCGGTCCCGCCCGCTCGGAGCTGGTACTCGAACCAGTCCGGTGCAGCCGGTGGCATGTCGATCGGTCCCATCGGGCCGAGCGTCGTCCCGGTCTCGAAGGTGAAGCCGAGGATGCGGTACCGGTCGCCGTACCAGCCCTTCAGGTAGGAGCCGGCGCTCGGGAAGACGGTGTCCGGGTACGGCGGCGCCGTGATGCGCAGACCGGGTGCGTTGGCGGTGTGCGCGCTCGCCGCCCAGTAGACGACCTTGTCGCCGGTGGAGCGGCGCACCCACCGGACGTTCTCCGCGGCGCGGGCGTCGCGGTAGGCCGGGATCTCGGCCTCCGGCAGGCTGAACGCCTCGTAGAACGAGACGATCTGCCGCGCGTGATGGACGATCTCATCGTCCGGCAGGTCGCGGACCAGCTCGTAGACGGCCTTCGCCTTGCTGATGTACGGCGCCTTGTCGTCGACCTCCTTCCAGTACCACTGGACGTACTTGCCCATGTCCGTGGTGTTCGGGCGGATCGGTCTGAGACTGCGACGCAGTTCGGCCAGGCGGTCGGGTGCGTGACGGGCGACGTACTTGTCGATGGCGTCGTACGCCAGCGGCCGGGTCGCGTAGTACTCGACGCCGGCGAAGTAGACCTTGTCGCGATGCCTGGCGTTGTAGGCGCGCACGTACTCGAGCACGTCGGCGAGTTCCTGCGAGCGCCAGGCCGGACTCATCTGGCCGATCAGCGCCTTCAGGTCACCCCGACCGGTCCGCACGTACTCGTTCACCTGGGTGCACAGCGACCAGTCCTCCTCGAACGCAATCGCCCGGAAGCCCATCCGCTCGACGAGGTGCCGCAGGACGCGGTGCTTCAGCCGGGTGATCTCCGCCGTACTGTGCACGGCCTCGCCCAGCCCGACGATCTGCGCGCCACCGATGGACCGCCGCAGCTGCGTCAGGTCACCCAGCGGCACCGCATTCCGCCGGATCCATTCGGCTACCGACTCGTCCACCCGGCCGGCATATCCGGACGACGCCACGCCACCAGCGACAGCCACGCCGGCCAGCGAGCCGGCCAACAGTGTTCTTCGGGAAACCCCACTCTTTTCCATACCTCACAACCCTGGCGTCGAGTGGCGGCCCGAACATCCCACAGCGGGCGGCTCTGCTCGTACGCCGTACGTCGTACTACTTGGCGCGGAGGCGGTGGACCGGAGGCGAGCTGATCGGGAGTGGGGCAGCCGGCTCGGGGAGGGCGTAGCCGGCGTAGAGGCGGCGGCGGACCTCCTCGAGGGGGAAGGTGTGCGCGTAGATCGCGAGCTTGACGGTGACGCCCTCCAAGGTTGCCCGGAGCAACATTTCCTCGACGGCCGGGTCGGCGGCGCCGCGGGCCACGAAGATCGAGCGGATCGCGTCCTCCACCTGGCACAGGCGGGCGTTCTTCTCGGCCTCCACCTGGGCGAAGACGTCGTGTGTGGTGGGCTGCATCATCAACGTGATGGCCAGGCGCTGGATCGGCAGCGTGGTGGCGGCCGCCATCAGGGCCCCGTCGATGATCGCGGCCAGGCGTTCGTCCGGGGTGCCCTCGATGCCGGTGATCGCGGTGATGCCGTCCAGCCAGCGGTCCAGGAGCTCGGCGGCGAGCCGGTCCTTGGACGCGAAGTAGTAGGCGACGAGTCCCCGGGACACGCCCGCCCGGCTGGTGATCTCGGAGATGGACGCGGCCTCGTACCCGCGCTCGGCGAAGACCTCGAGCGCGGCGGCGAGGATGCGTTCGCGCGAGCGTTCCCGCATCTCCTGGTTCACGGTGGCCGAGCGCGGCACGGTTCCTTCTCCGTTGCTGGTCTGGGCCCTGGAGGTCCGAGCAACCCCCCACTCATGCTCGGCCCTCCGGGGCCTGACCCCCCGTGGTTGCGGACCCCTCCCCAGGCGTCCCGTCTATAGACTGGACGTCCAGTCAACCAATGTCAAAGGGTTGCCCGATTCGTGAACACAGTCCGTCACCGGTAGGATGAAGGGGCTGCGCCCTGTGTCGAGTGGCACGTGAAACAGCCGTAGCCACCGCCTGAAAACCCTCTGACTACTTGGAGCGCTTCCCCATGCCTGTCCGTAACGACCTGCGCAACGTGGCGATCGTCGCCCACGTCGACCACGGGAAGACCACCCTGGTGGACGCGATGCTGTGGCAGTCCGGCGCCTTCGGGGCCCACCAGCACGTGGACGAGCGGGCGATGGACTCCGGCGACCTGGAACGTGAGAAGGGCATCACGATCCTGGCCAAGAACACCGCCGTACGGCACAAGATGGCCAGCGGCGAGCAGGTCACCATCAACATCATCGACACCCCCGGTCACGCCGACTTCGGCGGCGAGGTCGAGCGCGGCCTGTCGATGGTGGACGCGATCGTGCTGCTGGTGGACGCCTCCGAGGGCCCGCTGCCGCAGACCCGGTTCGTGCTGCGCAAGGCGCTGGCCCGGAAGATGCCGGTGATCCTGGTGGTCAACAAGGTGGACCGGCCGGACGCCCGGATCTCCGAGGTCGTCGACGAGACCTACGAGCTGTTCCTCGACCTGCTCGACCACGACGCCGACCAGAGCGCGCTGGACTTCCCGGTCGTGTACGCGTCCGCCCGGGCCGGCCGCGCCTCGCTGACCCAGCCCGCCGACGGCGGCCTGCCGGACTCCGAGGACCTCGAGCCGCTGTTCGAGACGATCCTGGCCAACGTGCCGGCTCCGACGTACGTCCAGGACGCGCCGCTGCAGGCGCACGTCACCAACCTGGACGCGTCGCCGTTCCTCGGCCGGCTCGCGCTGGTCCGGGTGCACGAAGGCACGCTGAAGAAGGGCGCGCAGGTCGCGTGGTGCAAGCACGACGGCAGCGTCGAGCGGGTGAAGATCACCGAACTGCTGGTCACCGAGGCCCTCGAGCGGGTGCCGGGCGACTCGGCCGGTCCCGGTGACATCGTCGCGATCGCGGGCATCCCGGAGATCATGATCGGCGACACCCTCGCCGACCCGGAGGACCCGAAGCCGCTGCCGCTGATCACCGTGGACGAGCCGGCCATCTCGATGACGATCGGCACCAACACCTCGCCGCTGGCCGGCCGGGTCAAGGGCACCAAGGTCACCGCCCGGCTGGTCAAGGACCGGCTGGACAAGGAGCTCGTCGGCAACGTGTCGATCCGGGTGCTGCCGACCGAGCGGCCGGACGCCTGGGAGGTGCAGGGCCGTGGTGAGCTGGCGCTGGCCATCCTGGTCGAGCAGATGCGCCGCGAGGGCTACGAGCTGACCGTCGGCAAGCCGCAGGTGGTCACCCGCGAGATCGACGGCAAGCGGCACGAGCCGGTCGAGCGGCTGACGATCGACTGCCCGGAGGAGTACCTCGGCACGGTCACCCAGCTGCTCGCGGTCCGCAAGGGCCGGATGGAGCAGATGACCAACCACGGCACCGGCTGGGTCCGGATGGAGTTCCTGGTGCCGGCGCGTGGGCTGATCGGGTTCCGGACCGAGTTCCTCACCGACACGCGTGGGACCGGGATCGCGCACCACGTGTTCGAGGGGTACGAGCCGTGGTTCGGCGAGCTGCGGACCCGGCCGAGCGGGTCGCTGGTGGCGGACCGCGCCGGCGCGGCGACGTCGTACGCGATGATCAACCTGCAGGAGCGCGGCACGCTGTTCGTCGAGCCGACCACCGAGGTGTACGAGGGCATGATCGTCGGCGAGAACTCGCGCTCGGACGACATGGACGTGAACATCACCAAGGAAAAGAAGATGACCAACGTCCGGTCGTCGACGGCGGACGAGTTCGAGAAGCTGGTGCCGGCCCGGAAGCTGTCGCTCGAACAGTCCCTGGAGTTCTGCCGCGAAGACGAGTGCGTCGAGGTCACCCCCGAGGCCATCCGTATGCGCAAGGTAGCCCTCAACCAGGTAGACCGCGCCAAACTGGGCCGCAAGAACAAGGCCTGATCACGCCCTTGGGCGCAGACCGACAGGACGTATACGCCCATTGCGGCCACGTTCTGCGGTCACCTGAGCGTGCGTCACGCCGTCCGTAGCCGACACCTCCTGTCGATCTGCCCCGGCGCCTCGGGAACTACAGCGGTGTGATACACCATTGGTCGGTCGGGGGCGGGGGAAGTTGTTCCGGATCGTTACCAACCAGGCGTGCGGTGCTGACGTCTGTCATGTGCAAGCAAGACTTCAGTTGGGGGAAGGACAAGAAAACATGGGCATTCTGCGTAAGCTCGGCGCCACCGTCACGGCTGCCGCGTTCGTGGGAGTGGGCGCTCTGACCGCCACCACGACGGCCGAGGCGGCCACGGTGGCGCCGAAGGTTGCGCCCCAGGTCGTGGTCGCGCCGCAGGCGGCCACGGCGGCGGCCGGTTCGACCGCGGTCGTCCCGGGGAAGCTTCGGATCGACAAGCGGTGCATGACCCGAGGCCGGGTGCTGTGCCTGAACAAGCGCACCCGCAAACTGGTGTACCTGGTGAACGGCAAGCCGATCCAGATCGCCGACGCACGGTTCGGCGGTCGCAAGACCCCGACCCGCAACGGCGTGTTCAAGGTCTACCGCAAGTCGAAGAACCACGTGTCGTCGCTGTACAAGTCGCCGATGCCGTACGCGATGTTCTTCAGCGGCGGCCAGGCGGTCCACTACTCGTCGGACTTCAAGGCCCGCGGGTACAACGGCGCCTCGCACGGCTGCGCGAACATCCGGGACAAGAGGAAGATCGCCTGGATCTTCGCCCGGGTGAAGATCGGCGACAAGGTCGTCGTCTACAGCGCCTGATCTGCAGTCACAGCGGCCGGGGAGTCACTCCCCGGCCGCTGTCGCGTTCCGGAACGCCTTGTACAGCCGGGGTTCCACGAGACAGAAGGTGGCCGTCACGACGTCGGTCGCCGTACGACGCAGCGTCTGTACGGCGATGTCCGCCGCGGACTGCGCCGGCCAGCCGTAGATCCCGGCCGACACCGCCGGCAGCGCCAGCGTCTTCACACCCAACTCGTCCGCGATCCGCAAAGCGTTGCGATAGCAGGACTCGAGCAGCGCCGGATCCCGTTGCCCTGCGGTGTAGTTGGGCCCGACCACATGGATCACGTACGACGCCGGCAGCGCACCCGCAGTCGTCCACGCGGCCTCACCAGTCGCGGCACCGTCCGGATAGCGCTCGATCAACTCGGACAGGATCTCCGGTCCGCCGGCCCGATGGATCGCACCATCGACCCCACCACCGCCGCGCAGGGCGTGGTGAGCCGCGTTGACGATCGCATCCGCGGGGACCGTGGTGATGTCCGCAGTACTGAGAACGATGTCCATGGACGATCTCCTGATCAGCAGGTCGGGATCCAGTCGAGCAACGCCGCGGCAATCTCGTCCGGCGAGTCCTCCGGCAGGAAGTGCAGGCCGTTGACCGTCACCTCTCGCTGGTTCGGCCACTGCCGGCACTGCTCGCGAAGCGGGCCGTTGAGTAACGCCCCGGGCTCGGCGTTGACGAAGAGCTTCGGAATCGGGGTGTTCGCCATCCAGATGGCGTTGGCGGCAACGATGTCGTGGACGTCGGCCGGGGTTCCGTCGATGGGGATCTCCCGCGCCCAGGTCAGCGTCGGGCGCCGCGATTCGCCGGCCTCGGCGAAAGGAGCGCGGTAGGTGGCGTGTTCGTCCGGTGTCAGCTCACGCAGGATCCCGCTCGGGAGAACCGTTTCGACGAACACGTTCTGCTCCAGGACCAACTGCTCCCCTTCCGGGCTCCGCAGTCTGCGGAAGAGCTCCGGAGCCGGCGCGTTCGGGCTGTCCCAGGTCACCGGCGCGACCAGCGTCTCCAGGTAGGCGATCCCGCGTACGGCGTCCGCGTGCCGACGAGCCCAGTCCGTCGCGAGAACCCCACCCCAGTCGTGACCGACCAGGATCACCTGCTCGGTCAATCCCAGTGCTGCCAGGAATCCGTCGACGTACCGCCGGTGGTCGAGGAAGCGGTACCGCAGCGCCTCGTCGGCAGTCGACGTACCGGAACGGCCCATCCCGAACAGATCGAGCGCGATGCAGTGAGCGATCCGCGACACCGGGCCGAGGACGTCACGCCACAGGTACGACGAGGTCGGGTTGCCGTGCAGCAAGACCACCGGTGGTCCGGCGCCGGCCTCACGGTAGGCGAGCCGGACACCGTCGACGTCGATCGACTCGTAACTGCCTGTCGTCACGGGCATCACGGTATACGCTAGGGCGCCAACCAAAAGGCCGGTGAGGACGTCCTATCAGTGTGGGACGGGGTCTATCCAAAGGGGTGTCCGATGCGCGGACTGATCGTTCGGAAGCTGGTGACCGGGCTGGTCGCGGGCGCCGCCATTGCGGCACTGCTGAGTTCCGGAAGCCTCGCCACCGCGCGTCCAGCCGCCACCACCGACCTGAAGACGGTGCCGTTCGAGGTCAGCGGCGAGCTGCCGATCTATCCGAAGGCCCTGTGGAAGAACGGTTCCACCGGGACGAACGTGCGCAAGGTCGAGGCCCGGCTGGTCCAGCTGAAGCTGCTCGAGAAGCGCTACCTGGACGACGAGTTCGGCACCATGACCCGGTCCGCGGTGAAGAAGTTCCAGAAGTCCAAGGGCGTTCCCGAGCTCGGGTACGTCGACCAGAACACCTGGAACAAGCTGGCCGCAGTCACCCACGAGCCGACCCAGACCGAGCTCTACCCGCCGGCCCCGGTGGTGAACGGCAAGAAGCTGGACGCCCGCTGCGCGACCGGCGTCGTACTCTGCATCGACAAGTCCACCCGCAAGCTGCGGTACGTCGTCGACGGTGTGGTGAAGATGCAGCTGGACGTGCGGTTCGGCGCGGTCAAGACGGCAACCCGCGAAGGCAGCTTCACGGTGGGTTGGAAGAGCCGCAACCACGTGTCGAAGCTGTACGACTCACCGATGCCGTTCGCGATGTTCTTCAGCGGCGGCCAGGCGGTGCACTACTCCTCGGACTTCGCCGCCCGCGGGTACAACGGCGCCTCGCACGGCTGCGTGAACGTCCGGGACCTGGGCAAGATCAAGCTCCTGTTCGACCAGATCAAGGTCGGCGACAAGGTGATCGTGTACCGCTCGTAGTGAACTACAGGGGACGCGGACCGCGCCGGCGCCGGATCCCCCAGCCACCCCGGCCGCGACCGGTGGCGGCGCGCAGGGCCGGGCGGGCGTCGACCAGGTAGACCGCCGAGGCGACGATGCCGATCAGGCCGAAGAAGCTCAGCCAGCCCTGGAAGATCTGACTCAGCGTGAACACGACCAGGATCAGCACCCAGCCGGGCTTGGTCAGCTTGTCCGCTGCGGTGAACACCGCCCGCGGCCGGAAGGCCGCGTCGAGCAGCGCCACCAGCTTGATCCCGAGCAGCACCCACCAGATGATCTCGAGCGGACCGGCGAACCCTGGGAACAGGTTCGGGAACGTGGCGAGTGGGACCATGCGTACGAGCCTACCGAAAGACCGGGCAGCCTACCTCTGCTGAGCGCAGATTGGGGGCTGCCCGGCCTCAGGATTCACCCAGGTGGTGGGTGTTGTTACTCTCAGTCGCCGATCTTGGAGGCGGCGTCCGAGGCGGCCTTGGAGGCGGTCTTCGCGGTCTTGCGGGCGCTGGTCGCGGTCGCCTTGACGTTGCGGGTCGCGCTGTCGGCGGTCTTCTTCGCGGTGGTCCGGGTGGCCTTGGCCTTGCTCGCCGTGGTCTTGGCCTGGGTGACCAGGTCCTCGGTGGCCTTCTGGCTGCGGATCCGCTCGACCAGGTCCTTGCCGCGGCCGGCCAGGTCCTCGTAGGTCTCCTCGGCCTGGCCCAGCACGGTGGTGAAACCGGCCTGCGCGGTCTTCGGCAGCTCACGCAGCTTGGCCGGGGCGGTCTTCGCGTCGGCGACGATCGCCTCGAACCGCTTGGCGAGCTCGGTCTGCGCCTTGGTCAGCTCGGTCTGCAGGGCCTTCTGGTCCAGCTTGGTGAGCTCCAGCTTGGCGAACCGGGCGGTGACGTCGTCGCTGACCGCGCGGAACTTCTCCACGGCCAGGTCGCCGGCGCCGGCGATCGCGTAGAACGGGGTGACGGGCGTACGGGTAGCCATCAGGCTTCTCCTCGGGATGTCTTTCAGCAGGAAGGTGTTACTTGCGCTTGCTTGCAGGGGTCTTCTTGGCCGCAGGCTTCTCGGCGGCAGCCGGCTCGGCAGGCTCCGGCTCCGGCTCCACCGCGGCGTCGTCGTCGGACGTGTTCTCACGGACGAAGGACGCGTAGACGTCCAGCAGGACACGCTTCTGCCGCTCGTTCAGCGCCGGATCGAGCAGTACGGCCTCGACCACGCCGGCGGCCCGTCGGCCGTCCGAGCTGTCGTCCGGGTCGAGGATGCCGGCCCGCACGTACAGGGTCTCCGCGGAGATCCGCAACGCCTTCGCGAGCTGCTGCAGCACATCGGCCGACGGTTTCCGCAGGCCGCGCTCGATCTGGCTGAGGTACGGGTTCGACACACCGGCCAGGTCGGACAGCTGCCGCAACGACAACTGCGCATGCCGCCGCTGCTCGGCGAGGTACTCCCCGAGGGAGCCCACCGCCCCAGCCGCACGATCACTCAACCTGGCCATGCGTCCAGTGTGCTAGCAGAGTGCTTGCAATTGCAAGCAGGACCACCGTGACCCGCCTCACGCGGGGCGGCGAGCCCGATTCAGCTGAAGGTCGAGGCGTGTGGCTGGACCGCGCCGACGACGGCGCCACCGCCGTACAACGGGAACTGGGACTGCTGGTCGAGCACCTCGTGCTCGAGGCCGAGCATCTGCAGTACGGCGGCCATCACCACGGCTCGCGCTCGCGGCGTACCGTCCTCGATCTTCACCGCGATCCCGCGTCCGTCCTCGAGGCCGACGGCGTACACAGCCTCCGCGCCGACCTTGCAGAACAGGCCCGGGATGGCCCGCATCAGGGCGGCCTCGTCGCGCATACTCCCGCTGGCGTACTCCGGGTATCCCCGGAACGCGTCCTTCACCTGAGCCTCGAGCGTGCCCGGCGCGGCGGCAGCGAACAGGCCGAACGACCGAGCGAGGCCGGCCAGGCTGATCGCGAGGATCGGGGCGCCGCAGCCGTCCACGGCGACGTACGAGACCTTCTCGCCGGCGGTGTCCTCGACCGCGGTCCGGATGACCTGCTGCAGCGGGTGATCCGGCGCGCGGTAGTCGTCCAGCGGCCAGCCGTTGATCACGCAGGTGAGCAGCATCGCCGCGTGCTTGCCCGAGCAGTTCATGACGATCCGCTCCTGGCCGTGGCCCGCGCGAACCCAGGCGTCCCGGCCGGCATCCTCGAGCGGGTACGCCGGCGGCGTCCGCAGCGCCGACTCGTCCAGCCCACCCAGCGCGAGGATCTCGCGGACGCCGTCCAGGTGGATCTGCTCGCCGGAGTGCGACGCGCCCGCCAGCGACAGCAGTTTGCCGTCGAGCGGCAGCCCGTTGCGGAGCATGCCGAGGGCCTGCATCGGCTTGTTCGACGAGCGCGGGAACATCGGCTGGTCCACCACACCAACGGACCACTCGACCGCGCCGTCGGGGTTCGTCACCACGACGGAGCCACGGTGGTGGCCCTCGACGAAGCCGCTGCGGACGACGTCGGCCAGGATCACAGGTTCGGTCACGGCAGAACTGTACAGGTGCAAAATGCGGCATTGCGAATGAATCGGTTCACAGCCGGGCGCGGACGTGCAACCCCACCTCAGGGTCGACCAGCAGCTCCTGGGTCGCGGTCACCGTCGGCTGGTCCTCGGCGACGACGTCGAGCACAGCCGCCGGATCCACGTTCCGCTTCACCAGCGCGAGCGCGATCGGGCCGAACTCGTGGTGCCGCGCCGCCGACCCGACGAACCCGACCTGCTTGTCTCCGACGCGTACGGCGTACCCGTGCTGCGGCAGGTGGTCGACCGAGCCGTCCAGGTGCAGCCGCACCAGCCGCCGCGGCGGACGGCCGAGGTTGTGCACCCTGGCGACCGTCTCCTGACCGCGGTAGCAGCCCTTGTTCAGATGTACGCCGACACCGAGCCAGCCCAGCTCGTTGGGAATCGCCCGCTCGTCCGAGTCCAGGCCGAACCGCGGCGCACCCGCCTCGATCCGGAGCGCCTCGTAGGCCCAGATCCCGGCCGCCGGACCCTCGAGCCCGGCCAGCTCGGCCCGCGGCAGAAAGACCTCGTGCCCGCCGAGCGAGTCCTCGCCGCTGCGGGTCAAGAACTCTCCCTGAGCCGGACCGGGACGCCAGATGATCGCGTAGTCGTCGGTCACGTCGGTGATCTCGACGCGGGACATGAAGACCATCTTCTGCAGCCAGTCCACGAGCGCCGCGGCGGCACCCGGCTCGGTGTGCAGCCAGAACGTCTCGCCGTCGTCGACGCCGTACATCACGTGCTCGACGTGACCGGTCGGCGACAGCAGCAGTGCGGTCGTCGACGTACCGGGCTTCAGGCCCTCGAAGTACTGCGTCGTCAGCGCGTGCAGCCAGGTCAGCCGGTCCGGACCGGTGATCTTGACGACCTCGCGGTGCGACAGGTCGACGAACCCGTCACCGGCCGCGAGCGTCCGCTGCTCCCGCAGGTCGGAGCCGTAGTGGGCCGCGACGCCGGCGTCGAGTCCGTCGGCCTCGACCGCGCCGGGCCGGTCGAGCAGGGGGCTGCGCTTCCGTGACATGTCACCAGAGTACGTCGAGCGGCGTACCGCGAACGCCTCCCACCGTGGGATGTGGACAACACCCGGTCCCGGACAGCCTGGAGGTACCAAATCTCGAAGGGAGCAAGGCGATGAGCGACAGGCGATTCCGGTTCGGCGTGGTGGGCAGCCCGGCGACCGCGGAGCAGTGGACCACGACCGTACGGCGGGCGGCCGACCTCGGCTACTCGAGCGTGCTCATGCCCGACGGACTGCAGTTGCCGTCGCCGTTCGCCTCCCTCGCGATGGCAGCGACGCTCGCAGACATCCGGGTCGGGACGTTCGTCGCCGCCGCGCCGCTGCGGACGCCCCGGCAGGCTGCCTGGGACGCGCACACGCTGACCGTGCTGACCGACGGGCGGTTCGACTTCGGCATCGGCACCGGGCGGCCGGGCACCGACCAGCAGGCCGCCGAGCTCGGGCTGCCGTTCGGCTCGGGCAAGGAGCGCCGCGACCAGGTGCGCGAGACCCTCGACATCCTGGAGCGGCTCGACGGCGAGCGCCGTACGCCGATCATGCTGGCGGCCGGCGGACCGCGGGCGCTGGCGCTGGCCGCGGCCCGGGCGGACATCGTGTCGATCGCCAAGGACGCGATGACACCGCGGGCGGAGATCCAGCGGCTGGTCCGGGACCTGCGCGAGCTGGCCGGACCGCGGGCGGACCGGATCGAGCTGGCGATGAACCTGTTCGCGGCCGGGACCCGCGAGCTGCCGCCGTGGACCCGGCAGGCCGCGGGCGTGTCCCCGGAGGAGCTCGAGGCGAGTGACTCGCTGATGATGCTGCGCGGGACGCCGCAGCAGATGGTCGACGAGCTCGAGCGGCGCCGCGACGAGTTCGGTACGACGTACATCACCGTCAACGCGACGTACGTCGAGGACCTGGCTCCTGTGGTCGAGAAGCTCGCCGGCAGCTAGACGTGGCACTGCCCGTCAGCTGCAGGAAGCTGACGGGCAGTGCCGGAGGGGTGGAGAGGTGGATCAGTGGCGGGAACCGCTGTCTACTGCGGGCGCATCCGCCAGAGGTACGTCGCCGGCGTGCGTGTCACCGGCGGCGAAGGCTTCCTCGTCGAACGGGTCCTCACCGGCGAAGACCTGCTTGGCCTGGGCCTTGTCGAACTCACCGACCCAATGCCCGATCAGGACGGTCGCAACCGCGTTGCCGGCGAAGTTCGTCAACGCCCGGGCCTCGGACATGAACCGATCGATGCCGACGATCAGGCCGACGCCGTCGACCAGCTCCGGCCGGTGCGACTGCAGGCCGCCGGCCAGCGTGGCCAGGCCGGCGCCGGTGACACCGGCGGCGCCCTTCGAGGCGACGATCATGAATACCAGCAGCGAGATCTGCTGGCCGATCGAGAACGGTTCGTCCATCGCCTCGGCGATGAACAGCGACGCCATGGTCAGGTAGATCGCGGTGCCGTCCAGGTTGAACGAGTAGCCGGTCGGGACGGTGATGCCGACCACGGACTTGTCGACGCCGAGGTGCTCCATCTTCCCGATCAGCCGCGGCAGCGCGGTCTCCGACGACGATGTCGAGACGATCAGCAGGAACTCGCGGCCGAGGTAGCGCAGCAGCTGGAAGATCGACAGCCCGGTCACGACCCGCAGCAGGGTGCCGAGCACGACCACCACGAACAGCAGGCAGGTCACGTAGAACGCCAGCATGATCTTCAGCAGGCTGACCAGCGCGGTCGAGCCGGCCGCGCCGACCACCGCGGCGATCGCGCCGAAGGCGCCGACCGGGGCCGCCCACATGATCATCGACAGCACCTTGAACACCAACCGCTGCAGGTGCCCGATGCCGTTCAGGATCGGCTGCCCGCCGGCGCCCATGGCCTGCAGCGCGAAACCGATCAGCAGCGCCACCAGGACGGTCTGCAGCACCTCGCCCTCGGTCACCGCGGACACGATCGTCTTCGGGATGATGCCGAGGATGAAGTCCGTGGTGGTCTCGTGCGCACCGGCGGCCTGCTTCTGGCCGGCCTCCCGCAGCTTGTCGGTCAGGTCCAGGCCGGAACCGGGCTGGACCAGGTTGCCGACCACCAGGCCGATGGCGAGCGCGGCCGTCGACATCACCAGGAAGTAGGCGAGCGCCAGGCCGCCGACCTTGCCGACACTGGCGGCCTTGCGGACCGAGCCGATGCCGAGCACCAGCGTGCAGAAGATGACTGGGCTGATCATCATCTTGATCAGGTTGACGAACCCGGTGCCGAGCGGTTTCAGCTCGACCGCGAAGTTCGGGAACAGGAAGCCGACACCGATGCCGAGCAGGACGGCGACGATGACGGCGATGTAGAGGAAGTGGGTGCGATCGTTGCGGACCGGGGTGGGCCGCGATTCTGTCGGGCTCGACATGGGGGACACTCCTGTATCGGCCGGGCGGGCTGTACCTGAGTAACTGTGACGTGACGCACAGGGGAACTGCGCATTTCGTTCATATCGTTCGCAACACCGGACCAGTGGGCCCGCTGGAATGCACAAATCCGGCCCATCCTGTGCACACTGTCGGCATGAAGCGTCGGCCGTGGGAACTGCGTCGCCAGGTGCTCTGGCTGCAGACCGTCACGGCACTGGTGTTGATCGCGGTCGTCTGGCTCACGATGATCGCCCAGTCCCGCACGCAGGCCGACCGGGACGCCGCGGCCGCCGGGGTCGAGCCGCCCGGCTGGGGCGAGCTGATCCGGCTCGACATCCGCTCGATGCTCGGCGTCGCAAGCCTGATGCTCGGCTTCGCGATCGCCGGCAACGCCCTCGTCTCCTGGCGGGTACGACGCGCCACCCGAGGCATCGGCACGCAAGCGCTGGCCCGGATGCTCGACTTCTACGAAGGCGTACTGCGGGCCGCCCGCGAGGGCCTGGTCCTGCTCGACGCGGACGGCCGGGTCCAACTCGTCAACGACGAGGCCCGTCGGTTGCTAGGTCTGCAGACGGTTCCTCCTGGCACTCCGATCCGGGAGCTCCACCTGGGCAACACTTTGTCGGAGCTGCTGACGGCGGGTCGGACGGCGTACGACGAACTCCACCTCGGCGCCGAGGGCGTCGTGGTCGTGAACCAGCAGCCGGCCAGGTCCGGACGGATCGTGACACTGCGGGATCACACCCAACTGCAGCGGCTGCTCGGTGAGCTGGACGCGGTCCGCAGCCTCGCGGAATCCCTGCAGGCACAGAATCATGAGGCTTCGAACCGCCTGCACACGGTCGTCAGCCTGATCGAGATCGGCAAGCCGGAGAAGGCCCGCGAGTTCGCGGTCTCCGAGCTGCAGTTCGCCCAGGCGATGACCGATCGCGTCGTCGGCACGGTCGGCGATCCGGTGCTCGCGTCACTGCTGCTGGCCAAGCTGTCCCAGGCCCAGGAACGCGGTGTCGCCCTCACGCTGGAGCTCGGTCACGAAGCCCTCAACACCCGCCTGCCTGCGCAGGACGTCGTCACCGTCGTCGGCAACCTGCTCGACAACGCGATCGAGGCCGCTCGCGGTGGATCCGCACCCCGCCGGGTCGAGCTGAGGGCGAGTACGACGCCGGACGCGATCGACCTGGCCGTCACCAACACCGGTGCCGAACTGGGGTCGGCCGAGCTGGCGCACATGTTCGACCGCGGCTGGACCACGAAGGCCGAGCCGGGACACGGACTCGGGCTCGTACTGGTGCGCAGTACGGTCGAACGCTGGCAGGGTTCGCTCATGGTCGACCCGGATTCCGAGCTGGACGACGTACCGGCGCTGACCGTGCGGGTCCGGCTGCCGCGGGCGGTGGGCGTCAGTGCCTGACCTGCGCGTGCTCGTCGTCGAGGACGACCCGGTCGCCGCCGAGGCCCATCGCACGTACGTCGACCGGCTGCCCGGCTTCGCGTGCCTCGGAGTCGCCGGTACGGCGGCCCGCGCGCTGCAGGTGCTCGCCCGCGGAGACGTGGACCTGGTGCTGCTGGACATGAACCTGCCCGATGGACACGGTCTCGACGTGGTCCGGCGGATGCGGGCCCTCGGCAACCAAACCGACGTGGTCGCGGTGACATCGGCCCGCGAGGTCGCCGCAGTACAGGCTGCAGCCCGGATCGGCGTGGTGCAGTACGTGCTGAAACCCTTTGCCTACGAGACTTTGCGCGACCGACTGACGGCGTACGCACGACAGCGCAAGGCCGCCGAGTCCGGCCAGGTGGTGGCGGATCAGGACGAGGTCGACCGTCTGTTGCACCCGGCAACCGTCTCGTCAGTGCCGAAGGGACTGGCCGGATCCGTGCTGGATCGCGTCGTCCAACTGCTCGGCGATCGCGAGGGCTGGACGGCTGAAGAAGTCGCGGCGTCGCTCGGCACGTCCCGGATCACCGCGCGGCGCTATCTCGAGCACCTCGCCGACCAGGGCCAGGCGCTCCGCACGCAACGGTACGACGGCCGCAGCGGGCGACCGAAAGTCGAGTACTCCTGGGTGGCGGAGAGTTAGCTCGACCGGACCAGAGTGGCCCAGAGGTGGGGCTGGAGCGGGTGCCCCTCGGCGGCCATGTCGTAGGCCCACATCAGCTCGCCCTTGACCAGGCCGTAGAGCCGGTGGCCGGCGCTGACCTCCTTGGCCGTCTCGGTGCGGGCGACGACGTCGGTCCGAAGCTCGATCTTCGCGCCCTCGATCTCGCCGTACCAGATCTCGGCGAAGCCGGTCGGGTGGGCCAGGATCACCTCGAGCTTGTTGTCCGGCTTGGGCCGCCAGAACCCGGTCTCGACCGCGAGCGGGCGCTCCTTGGTGCCGTCCGCGCCGACCACGTAGGTCTGGCTGACGTAGTGCAGGTACGGCTTGCCGTTGTGGCTGAAATCGATCTGCTGGCCGAACTCGAACTTCTCGATCGTCGGGTAGTCCCCGTGACCGCGGCCCTCCCAGCGACCGAGCAGCCAGGCCAGCGGCATCAGGTCGGGGTGCAGGTCCTGCGGGATCTCGAACGCCATCTCAGTTCGCACTGCGGCCGCGGTACAGCCGGTAGACGACGAACGCGGAGAACCAGCCCATGAAGACACAGACCAGGACCAGCAGCGTGGTGAAGATGACGTGCAGCACGTCGGCCAGTCTAGAGGATCGGCGCCGGGGTCTCTGGGCTACCGTGGCGTGATGTCCCGCACGCTGGTGATCAAGCTGACCGCAGGCGCCGAGGAAGCCGAGCGCGCCAACCAGGCCTTCACCGTCGCGGCCACGGCGGTCGCGGCCGGTGCCACGGTGTCCCTGTGGCTGACCGGGGAGGCTGTCTGGTTCGCCGTACCCGGGCGGGCGGAGGAGTTCGACCTCCCGCACGCCGCGCCCCTGGCCGACCTCCTGACCGCCGTCCTCGAAGGCGGCCAGTTGACGGTCTGCACCCAGTGCGCCAAGCGCCGCGACCTGACCGAGCCCGACCTTCGCCCCGGCACCCGAATCGCCGGCGCCCCCGCCTTCACCGAAGAAGTCCTCACCGACAACACCCAAGCCCTCGTCTACTAACCGCCGACCGCTCCTGAGAGGTCACCACTCTGGGGGTGTCAGCGTTCCTGGCCGGGGCCGTCGGTTCGGCTGCCTGGGCCGCGGCTGGCGCCGGCGTGCACCTGGGCTGCGGTTTGGCCGCCGCGGCCGCCTTCGAGTGTGCCCGGCTCGGGCCGCGTCGCCGCACCGCCGGCAGGCGCACGGCCGCTGGAGTAGACAGTCTCGTTGCGCTGCCGCTCCGCATCCGGTACGTCGCGACCGGGCCCACGCTCACCTTGTTGCGCCGCCCGCTCGGCCCGCTGCCCTTCGAGATTCTGCTCGACCGGGTGGTACTGCTGCCCGTCGATCCACACCTCGCCACTACCGACGTTCTGGACGTTCGCCCCGTCCTGACGCCCCTGCGTCTGACCGGGCCCGTCCTGCTCCTGATCAGGCCCGTTCACCGTGAACGTCGCGTTGTTGATCGACCCGTCCTCCTGCATGACGTCCCGATAATCCTGCCCCTCCTGCCCCTGCAAACGCTGAGGCCGCTCCCCCTGCTCTCCTAGCTCACCCTCCCGCTCCGGCTCCCGGTCGTCCCGGGCTTGGTCAGCCTGCTGGTCCAGCTCCGGCTCCCGCCCCTCCCGGGCTTGCTCCGCCTGCTGATCCAGCTCCGGCTCCCGCCCGTCTCGGGCTTGCTCGGCCTGCTGGTCGAGCTCGGGCTCCCGGTCGTCCAGCGTCTGCTGTGGCTCCTGGTCGAGCTCCCGGTCGTCCCGCGCCTGCTCTGCCTGCCGGTCGAGCTCGGGCTCTCGGTCGTCCTGCGCCTGCTGCTGTTCTTCTCGGTCGTCGAGTTCGTCGGCGACGGCGGCTGCTGTGCCTGCGGCTGCTACCGGGGCCGTCGGGTCGACGGCCTGATCGCGGCGGCGTTCGTCCTCCTCGCGTTCCCGCTGCTCACGAGCGTCGCGCTGCCGATCGGTCTCGTCGTCCCGGTCGCGGTCAGCCTCAGCCTCCTGGTCGTCCTCGACCCGATCGAGGACCCCGTCTTCGTCCCGATCACCCTGCCGCTCGTCGACCTCGGCGTCTTCCTCGCGCTGCTGCGCGTCGTCGACCGCCCGGTCCCGATCGTCGATCTCGTCCGGCTGGAGATTGTTGTTCAGGTCGCCGTTGGCCTCCGCCTGCCGGTCGGCCTCCTCCTGCAGCCGCTCGAGCTCGGCCCGCCGCTCGGCGTTCTGCTCCGCCAACCGCGCGTTCTCCTCCTCGAGCTGCCGGACCTGCCGCTCGTGCTCGTTCCACTGGTCGGCCCGGTCCGGGTTCTCGTTCAAGTACCGGTCGAGGACCGGGTTCTGCTGTCGCGCATTTCGCATGTGCTCCAGCGCCGCGCGCGCCCGCTTGCGCCGGTCGAGCGCCTCCTTGACCAGCTTCAGGTTGTTGAGCAGCCGCCGGACCTCGTTCAGGGTCTGCTGAAAGATCTCTTCCGCTTCGTCGGCCATCACGCCACCTCACTCGCATAGACGGAGTACCCGAAGCCGGCCTGCGTGTTCTCCGGCCCGGGCTGTGTCGCGTACAGGTGGATCTCGGCGCCCGGCCGCAACCAGACCGCCAGGTGCCGACGGCGCCCCCGCCACTCCACAGGCACCCGCGGATCCGCCCCCGGCCCGACGAACACCGGATCGCCCCAGTACTTGCGCCCGAGCGCGAGCTGCGCGGGCCAATGCGTGTCCAGGCCCTCCTCGGCATCGGCCAGCTCCGCCGACCCGATCTCGTACGCCGACCACCCGCTGCGAGGACTCTCCGGCAGTACGGCGTCCGGCAGCACAAGCATCACGGTCTCGCGCGGAGTGACAAGACCCCAGGTATAGCGGTCGGGATCGATGTTGCCGGGGGCCCAGGGACGCCAGCCGGTGACCGCGGTGACCCGGGACACCAGCGCCCGGATCGCGTCCAGGCCGGTTCCCGGGGGTCCCCAGATCGATCGCCAGTCGGAGACCTCGGCCAGGTCGGCCATGGCGCGTTCGTCATCGTCGGACGACCGCAGCTGCGTCTTCACCCGCCGACTCCTCTCATCGACAACCCGCACAGCCTATGCCCGCCCCGGTGCATCCGGTTCAGACCGACAGGACGTATATGCCCACTCGGCGGTTCCACGACGCCTGGCCTCGCGGAGCGCTCGACGAGGTGAGGCGATACCTCCTGTCGTTCGGCACCCGTAATCGCACGACGGCCCACAGATCGTCTCACCTGGGTTCTAGTGGAACCATGAAGATCCCGACGGAGCAGTCGTTCCGTTCCGCGCTGCACCATCCGCGGGTGGCGGTCGTGATCGGCCGCTGGCTCGGCGTCGCAGTCGCGGTCTGCTTCCTCACCGGCCTGTTCAGCCATCTGCAGCAGACGACACCCGGCTGGCTCGTCATCCCGAGCCGGCCGGCCTCGCTGTACCGGGTCACGCAGGGACCGCACGTGCTGACCGGCCTCGTCGCGGTTCCGTTGCTGCTGGCAAAGTTGTGGACGGTCTACCCCAAGCTGTTCGCCAAGCCGCCCTGGCCGCCGAGCCGGCAGGCGCTCGGCACGGTCCTGGAACGCCTCTCGATCCTGGTCCTGGTCGCCGCGCTGGCCCTCGAGCTGTTCATCGGATTCGTCAACACGATCCAGTGGTACCCGTGGCCGTTCCCGTTCCGGCAGACCCACTACGCCCTCGCCTGGATCATCGTCGGCGCCATGCTCGTGCACGTCGCAGTCAAGCTCCCGCTGATCGCCGCGAACTGGCGTCGCACCCCCGAACCGTTGCCAGCCGCAACCACCGGGATGACGCGCCGTACCTTGTTCCGGACCGTGGCAGGCGCCGGCGCGCTGGTCGGCATCACCTCGGCCGGCCAGTCCGTCCGAGCGCTCGGGCCGGTCGCCGTCCTGGCGCCACGGAAGCCTGGCATCGGCCCCCAGGGCCTGCCGGTCAACCGTACGGCGCAGGACGCAGGCGTCACGGCGATCGGCGCGGACTGGCGCTTCACGGTCGACGGTCCACAACCGCTGTCCTACACGATCGACGAGTTGCGCGGGCTGCCGCAGAACCGCTCCGACCTCCCGATCGCCTGTGTCGAGGGGTGGAGCCAAGGTGCGCGGTGGGAGGGCGTCCGGATCCGCGACCTGCTCCGGCTGTGCGGTGCGCCCGAAGGATCACGGGTCCGGGTCGTGTCGATGGAGCAGGGCGGCTTTTACGCCACGAGTGAGCTGCCGCCCGAGTTCGCCGACGACCCACTCACCCTGCTCGCCCTGCGCCTCAACGGCAGCGAGCTCGCGCTCGACCACGGGTACCCGGCGCGGATCATCGCGCCGAACCGCCCCGGCGTACTGCAGACCAAGTGGGTGCACCGGCTGGAGGTTCTGTCGTGAAGGCCCGGGTCGCGCTGGCTGCGGTAGGCCTAGGCGTCGGGCTCTGGGGCCTGTGGCTGTTGCTGGATGCCCTGGACCCGCCGGCACTCCTCCGCCTCCCGCTGTGGCTCGGCGGCGCCGTACTCGCAGACGACTTCGTCCTCGTCCCGCTGACTCTTGCTGTCGGGTGGCTGCTGACGCGGCGGTCCGGCCTGGGCGCCGTCCGGACGACCTTGACGTACGTCGGCCTGACCACTCTGATCGCAATCCCGCTGCTGCTCCGTCAAGGCAGCGGCGCCAACCCGACCGTGCTCCCCCGGAACTACCTGCGCGACTGGTTGCTGCTCGAGGCCGCGATCATCACGGTCGGCCTGATCGTGTTCGCCGCTCAGCGCTTGACGTTGAGGAGGTCGCGGGCCTCGTCCGGGGACATGGGCGGGCGCTGAGCCATCGTCGCGAGGGCGGCGGCGCGCTCGACCAGTTCGGCGTTGTGGGTGACCGGCTGACCCTTCGCCAGGGTCAGCGTGTCCTCCATGCCGACCCGGAGGTGACCGCCCTTCGACAACGCGGCCAGCGCGACCGGGAGCGCCGTACGCCCGATTCCCGTTGCGGACCAAGAGGTGACTGCGTCCGGCAGTGCGTTGACTGCGGCAACCAACGCGTCCGTCGTGCCGGGCATGCCGCCCGGGACGCCCATCACCAGGTCACAGTGCACGCGGCCGCCGTACGGGAGGCCGTACTTGTCGAGCAGCCGGTGCAGCGCGGCCACGTGCCCGAGGTCGAACAGCTCGAACTCCGGCACCACCTCACGCTCCTGCGACAGCTGATACAGCTCGGTGACGAACGGCCACGGGTTCATGAAGACGTCGTCGCCGAAGTTGACCGTGCCCATCGTCAGCGAGCACGAGTCCGGTACGGCGTCCAGCACCCGGAGCCGGTGGTCGAGCGGATCGGTCACCGCGCCACCGGTGGACAGCTGCACGATCACGGCCGTGTTCTCGCGGACCGCGGCGACCGACTCGCTCAGCCGGCCGAGGTCGAGCGTCGGCCGGTGCTCGGCGTCGCGGATGTGCAGGTGGATCATCGCGGCACCGGCGGCCTCGCACCGCTTCGCCGTCTCGACCAGCTCCTCGAGCGTGGTCGGCAGCGCCGGGCAGTCCGCCTTGGCGGTCTCGGCGCCGGTGGGTGCAACAGTGATCAGGGTCGAAGCCATGAAGAGATCTTGCCAGATCCGGGGCAGTGACGGGACATTTGCCTGCCGGACGGCCTGATTACCGGACGATCTCCCGCGAGGCAGGATGGTCGCATGAGAGCCGTCGTACAGCGAGTCAGCCAGGCATCGGTCACCGTCGAGGGCGAGGTGGTCGGGGCGATCCACGAGCCCGGGCTACTCGTCCTGCTCGGCGTCACCCACGACGACACCGAGGAGAAAGCGAAGGCGCTCGCGGCGAAGATCTGGACGCTGCGCATCCTGCACGACGAGCGGTCCTGCTCCGACGAGCAGGCGCCGATCCTCGCGATCAGCCAGTTCACCCTGTACGCCGACACCCGCAAGGGCCGCCGCCCGTCCTGGAGCGCCGCCGCCCCCGGCCCCGTCTCCGAACCCCTGTACGACGCCTTCTGCACGGCGCTGGAATCCCTCGGCGCCAAGGTCGAACGCGGCCGCTTCGGCGCGCACATGGACGTTGCCCTGACCAACGACGGCCCCGTCACCCTGATCCTCGACGCCTGACAAGACGAACGGCCCCCGGCGGGATCCGTGGATCCCGGCCGGGGGCCGGTGTGTTGTGTTCTGAATCGGTGAGGTTCGACTCAGAAGGGTGCGTTCGGCTGGATCAGCCGATGACGCCGGCGGCCGAGTGGCCGACGATGACCTTGGTGTTCAGGCTGTAGACGTCGATCACCAGGGCGTTCACCGCGACGTACCGCTGCTGCTTGACGACCTGGTTGAAGGTCAGCTTCGCGACACCCGGGATGTCCAGCGTCTGGTTCACACCGGTCCTGACCGGGTAGACCTTGTTGCCCACGCGGATCGAGGCGATGCTCGAGGAGTGGTCCAGGCCGACCTTGCCATCCTTGGTCTTCCAGGCCGCGGCCGAGGACTCGATCGCGCCGATCGACAGCGTGCCGACCTTCACACCCGCGACGTGCGAGGTGAACTTCACGGCCGACTTGTCCATGCTCATGAAGCCGTTCTTCGTGGTGTAGACCGCACCCACGTAGGCGACCTTCGGGATGTTCAGCTCGCCGACCGCGTTCCGGATCGTCTTGCCCTCAGTGCCCTGGCAGGTGGACTGGTAGGAGGTCGGGCCGGAGACGACCAGCTTGTCCGCGTGCGCCTTGGTGCCGTACGCGTCACCGATCACCATCGCGGTGGCCGGCTTGGTGATCTCGGCGCGGGTCTTCAGCACCGCGACGTCGACACCCTCGGGGATGTACTGGTTCTTCACGTTCGCGTGCAGCACGACGGCCTGCGCGTACGAGTAGATGCCGGTGTTGGTCTTCACGCCACCGACGCGGTTCAGCACCATGTAGCCGAGGCCCGGGATCGCGACCTTGGTGTTCGGCTTCGGGTTGAGCAGCGACGGCACCGAGACGGCGCCGATCTTGACGCCGGCGAAGGTGGTGCTGCCGGTGTAGGACAGCTTGCCGTCCTTGTAGACCGACGTGGTGGTGGTCTTCACACCCGTCAGGTGCAGCAGGCTGCCGAGCTTGATGTCGACGGCCGTCGCGTTGCTGGTGACGCCGTTGCCGTGCTTGTTGTTGAACGAGTGGGTGTCGGTCCGCACGGTGCGGGCGATCGCCTGGTTGTTCACGTTCGCGGCGGCGAGGTCGTTCTTGTCGGACCGGTTCGAGTCCGTGGTGCAGCTGATCTGGCTGACCACCTGCGGGCCGCTGTTCGCCAGGCCCGACTGGACGTCGGTGCCGAACGCGTAGCCGCTGTACCCGAAGACGGGCGACGCGGACGCCGAGCCCGAGGTCAGCGCGATCGTAGAAGCCACGCCGACAACCGCCGCAACACCGACGGCAGCGAGCTTCTTGTATCCGATGCGGGGTCTCATGACCCCTCCTCCCTGAGTGATGACGTGACCCGGATGGCGGGCCAGGACACAGACACAACTCAGTCGGTTGCGGTAGGTAACGAGAAGGTTCCGCTCCGAGATCAAACCGTTACATCACCGCCCGATGCGCGAGATTTCCGGGTCGGACCCGTAACCCCGGGATGATGCCGAAAACCCCTGTGGACAACTGGATTCCGGACATGCCGAAGGGTCCGGACGCGCAAGGTCCGGACCCTACGGGGCTTGCATCAGGGTGGGCCGCCCTCGGTCGGAGGCGGCACCATGAGTAACGAACGAATGCTCAGACGGCTACGGCCACCTCGGCGACTTCGCCGTACTGGGCGACCACCTGGCGGTCGACCGGCTCGGCCTTCGGGGCCAGCGTCCGCAGCGTCCAGCTGCCCGGCGCCGCGAAGAACCGGAAGTGCCCGGTCGCGGACGTCGGCACCTCCGCGGTGAACTCACCGGAGGCGTCCAGCAGCCGCACGTAGGCGCCGCCGACCGGCTCCTCGCCGCGCAGCACCTGGCCCTGGATCACTGCTTCCTTGTCGACGTCCACGCCCTTGAGGTCGAGACCGCCCTGCTTTGCTCCGCACATGTGTCAGGCCTTTCCGGGTTCGTCGCCGAGGGCAACGGGTACGCCGACCAGCGAACCCCACTCGGTCCAGGAACCGTCGTAGTTCTTGACGTTCGGCTGCCCGAGGATCTCGTGCAGCACGAACCAGGTGTGCGCCGACCGCTCGCCGATGCGGCAGTAGGCGATGGTGTCCTTCCCGAAGTCGACTCCGGCGTCGGCGTACAGCGCCTGCAGCTCGTCGTCGGACCGGAAAGTGCCGTCGTCATTGGCGGCCTTGCTCCAGGGGATGCTCGCGGCGGTCGGGATGTGACCCGCACGCTGCGCCTGCTCCTGCGGCAGGTGGGCCGGGGCCAGCAGCCGGCCGGCGTACTCGTCGGGGCTGCGGACGTCGACCAGGTTCTTCACGCCGATGGCTTCCTTGACCTCGTCACGGAAGGCGCGGATGTTCAGGTCCGGCTCCTGGGCCTGGTACTCGGTCGCGTCCCGCTTGACGACCTCGTCGGTCAGCTCGCGGCTGTCCAGCTCCCAGCGCTTGCGGCCGCCGTCGAGCAGCCGGACGTCACCGTGGCCGTACAGCTTGAAGTACCAGTACGCGTACGCCGCGAACCAGTTGTTGTTGCCGCCGTACAGCACGACCGTGTCGTCGCTCTTGACGCCGCGGTCGGACAGCAGTGCCTCGAACTGCTCCTTGTTGACGAAGTCCCGCCGGACGTGGTCCTGCAGGTCTTCCTTCCAGTCCAGCTTGATCGCACCGGCGATGTGGCCGGCGTCGTACGCCGAGACGTCTTCGTCGACCTCGATCAGGACGACCCCGGCGTCGTTCTTGTGCTCCTCGACCCAGTCGGCCGAGACGAGCGCGGATTCCCTGCTCATGGTGTGCTGCCTCTCAGTGGTTGGTAGCGGTGGTTGGCGTACGAATGCGGTGGATCAGCAGAAAGGCCTCGCAACCGAGGCAGAGCCCGACGGCCGCGTTCACGAAGGCGGCGACCAGGGCGAATCCGGTGGCGACCACGCCGAGCACGGTGACGCCGGTCAGGTACCCGATCAGACCGGCGGCCGCGAAGACGAGGCCGACCAGCTGGGCGAACCGCGGCGGCGCCGCGTCCTCCAGGTCCTTGGGCGGACCCAGCCGGGGCCGGATCAGCCGCTTGAAGAGCTGCCCGTACGGCGACGCCTGGACGCCGAACGCGACGGAGACCGCGAACACCACGGCCTGGACCGCGAGCGGCCAGGCGCTGTTCAGGATCAGCGTCAGCGCGAGCAGCACAGTGGTGATTCCCGCGGCGAAGCGGAGTCCGCGGGGGTCGACCTTCGCTGTCGTTTCGGACATGCACACTCCCGAAGGAGGAGGTGGATCGAGCCGGACCCGCCCGGGTACGCGGGAGGCGGCGTACGCGAAACCGTGCTCAGCTACCGGTTCCGCAGCGCTCGGGACGCCGCCTGGTCAGCGGCGACGACACAGCGACGAGCGCACCCGGCAGTTGTCCACTGCCCGGCGCTTGGTCAGCCATGTCGTGTAAGCCACGGATCGAGAGTACGGAAAGCGGGCGGGTGCACCAGCTGTGGTCCCATGTTATGAGACAACTGTTCACATCGCGGTCAGGTGCGGACCACGTTGGTGTCGGCGACCTTGTCGTGCAGGGCCTGCTTCTTGTCATCCCACAGCGGCCACAGGTAGTTGATCAGGCTGAGGAAGCTGAACAGGGCGCCGACCACTGGGATCGCGCTGAGCAGGCTGAGCCCGGTGTAGACGCTGAACCGCTTCGCCACTGCCGAACCCGGTGGCGGACCAGGCACGTCGCGTAGCCGGACCGCGATGCCGACCGCCTTCTTGCCGGGTGTGGCGCCGCTGCGGGTGAGGAAGAAGTACTCGTAGACGAACGAGACGGCGATCCCGATCAGCACTGCGGGGATCATCCACTGGTAGACCTCGCTGGGCAGCGCGAACGTCGACTGCGGCGTGCCGGCGGCGGCAGCGTCCATGGTGTCTTCCATGTAGTCCCAGATGACCTGGAAGTACTGCCAGTAGAAGTAGCCGGTGAAGGGCAGCCCGATGATGCCGACGATGATCCCGTCGATGATGCGGGCGAACACGCGGCGCCACCAGCCGGACAGCGGCTGGCCGTCGGGGGTGGTGGCGACCCGCTGGCCGGGGTAGCCGAAGCCCTGCCGCGGGTACTGCTGTCCGTGCTGCTGGGGGTATTGGGGCTGGCCGTACTGCGGCTGGCCTGGCTGACCGTACTGGGGCTGGCCTGGCTGACCGTACTGCGGCTGGCCAGGCTGACCGTACTGGGGCTGGCGTGGCTGACCGTACTGCGGTTGGCCCTGCTGACCGGGCTGGGGTTGGGCGTACTGCGTCGGCGTCGGCTGGGCGCCGCCGTACACCTGACCGTGCTGCATCGGCTGGCCGAACTGCGGCTTGCCCGCCGCGGGCTGGCCGAGCTGGCCCTGGTACGGCGGTGGGCCCTGCCGTGGACGGCGGTTGTCCGTCCACGTGCTGCCGTCCCAGTACCGCTCTTGGGACTGGTCCTCGGGGTCGTCGTACCAACCGGCTGGAGAGCTCACCGGCAAAGTCTCACCCAACTGGTGGTCCATCCGCCATTCGGTGGCAGTTAACGGACGCGGCGGTTGACCCGGCTCAGCGCGGCGCGTGCTCGATCGCGGTCGCCAGGGCGGCGATCACGTCCGACTTGCGCGGGGCGCCGCTGGCGCGCTTCACGATCGCACCGGTGCGGTCGAGCACGAGCGTCGTCGGGGTGCGCAGGATGTCGAGCCGCCGGACCAGGTCCAGGTGCTTCTCCGCGTCGATCTCGACGTGCCGCACGCCGTCGACCATGCCCTCGACCTCGGCCAGCGTCCGCCGGGTCGCCCGGCACGGGGCGCAGAACGCGGAGGAGAACTGCAGCAACGTCGCGCGCTCGCCGAGCTCGTCACCGATGTCCGCAGCAGACACCCGGTCCATGCTGTCCACCTGCTCGGTGTCCGCCTTTCGCACCACGTGGGTCCCTCGGAACCGGCCGTCGAGTGTGGCCTTGAGCACACTGAGCACGACACCGGCGGCGACTGCGCCGACCAGCACCCACGTCCCCAGGCTCATGACAATCCAGAGTACGTCGCTGGTCTATGGGCTCAATCGGTCGTTCACCCCTCGGACGGCGGCCGCGATCGCAGGCGCTTGGTGTCGCCCCGGCGCTTCTTGTCGTCCAGTCGCCGACGGACCGACCCCTTGCTCGGCTTGGTCGGCCGCCGCTGCCGTGGCGGCGCCGCGATCGCGTCCCGCAGGAGTGCCGCGAGCCGGGTCCGCGCAGCCTCGCGGTTGCGCCACTGCGACTTGTGCTCCGAGGCAGCGACGGTCAGCACGCCGTTCACGAGCCGCGACCGCAGTCGCTCGAGCGCGCGTTCCCGCAGTACGTCGGACAGCGCCGTCGTACTCGCGACGTCGAAGCTCAGCTCGACTCGGCTGTCCGTCGTGTTCACCGACTGACCGCCCGGCCCGCTGGACCGTGAGAAGCGCCACCCCAGCTCCGTCTCCGGGATCACCACCCCGGCGCGCACCTCCAGCCCGCTGTCCACA
Organism: Kribbella sp. NPDC050820; assembly: GCF_040653975.1. NCBI lineage: Bacteria > Bacillati > Actinomycetota > Actinomycetes > Propionibacteriales > Kribbellaceae > Kribbella > Kribbella sp. NPDC050820. Next base: position 74,094 of record NZ_JBFAHB010000003.1, on the reverse strand, counting down.
CACCCCATTCAACCGGACCCTTCGCTGGTTAGGCTTCTGCCCGTGCAGGAAACGGGGAGCGGGGACGGGGACCGGGAGGAAGAAGAGCTCCCGGAACTGAAGGACATCAGAGTGCGCGGCCGATCGGTCCGCACGTGGGTGATCGGCGCGGGCGCGCTGATGCTGGCGGTCTCGGCTGCGTTCGGCGGGCTCAAGAAGGCAGCAGACGAGACACCGCGAGTCGAGGCAGGCACGGCGATCGATGCAGGCCGCTACGAGGTGACGATCCAGCGGGTGGTCACCGTCGCCGACCTGAAGCCGCTGTTCACGCCCGACGACGGTGGCGCGCTGATCGCGGTGGTCACCAAGCTGAAGGTCACCGACGACCTTGGTACGGCGCCGTCCAGCGACCTCATCCGGCTGGTCGGCGTACAGGGGATCGAGGACACCGCCGCACCACTCGGCACCACCAACCTGCGCGACGCGACGATGAACCCGGTGCTCACGCCCGGTTTCGCCGAGGACGTCGCCTATGTCTGGAAGTTGCCCAAGGCCACCGAGTTGCCGACGTCGGTCGAGCTCACGGTGCGCGGGTACGAGCACCAGGAGAAGTCCCTGCTCGACCACCACGAGAAGTGGCTGCCGGGCGAGGTCGCCGCCGAGAGCTCCGTCACGGTCAAGGACAACACCAAATGAGCAGGCGCAAGGCGATCAACGTGGCGCTCACGCTCGCCGTACTGGTCGGGATCGTCGGGCTGTACCGGCTGACGCCGACGCAGAAGGACATCCAGGAGCCGGTCGCGGTGAACGGGGTCGTCGGCCGTGTGGTGAAGACACCGCGGTTCGAGCTGACCGTCGAGGGCGTACGGGTCGGTCGCACACTCCGGCTTCCGGGCGCCTCGAAGGCCCGCGACACGTTGTCGAACTTCGTCGTTGTGGACGCCGTCGTCACCGCCACCCGGGAGCCGATCCACCTGGCCTCGATCCGGATCCAGGCCGCGGACGGGGTGACCTATCTCGGCGCCAACCGCAGCGGCTTCGGCCGGGTGGACCTGACCGGGATCGAGTTCGCCCCGGACATCTCGGTGCGCGGATCGTTCGTGGTCGAGCTGCCGGCCGACCAGTTGCCTGGCGCAACCTTGCAGGTGATGGAGAAGTCGATCTTCAACGACCTCGAGGCGCAGGCGACGATCCCGCTCGGGGTCGACGCAGAGCCGGCCGTCGAGGACGTGGTGACGCTGACCAAGGCGAGCGAGTCATGAGCGGCGCACGCCGGGCCCGGCGTGGATGGTTCCGCAAGAACACGGCTGCGTTGGCGGTGCTGGTCGTCGCTGTACCGTTCGCCGGCTGGTGGACGACCCGCAGCGACTACAAGTCCTGGTACGACGCCGAGCCGCGCGACCCGATCGCGGTCGCCGCGGGTGGGACGTCGTACGCAGGAGCCACTTGGTTCGCGGCGAGCGTCGAGGAGGGCCCGCAGGCGCGTGCTGGTCGTGAGGTCGAGCCGACGCCTCCGGGGACCACTCGGGTGCGCGTGTACCTCCGGCTGCAGGTCGACGACCTGGCTGCGCTGGAGGGGCTCGGTGGCTGCCGCGTGCAGTTGCGTGCGCCGGACGGGCGGCTGTGGAGCGAGTCGTTCACGGCCGGCGACTTCCAGGATCGGCCGTCGGGGTGCACTGGTGGGGACGACTCGTCTCTGCAGAGCTGGCGTGGGACGTCGGCGCAGTACTACCTGAAGCCGGTGGCCGGGAAGCCGTTCGAGACCGTTGCGGTGTTCGTCGTACCCGCTGCGGTCGCGTCCAGCGTGCAGCCGACGGTCACGTGGGCTACGAAGCTCCCTCAGTACTTGGCATTCCCGAGGTAGCCGCGGTCAGGTCGGTGACGCCCTGGTCGCCCTCGGGCTGCTGGTGGACGGCGCGCGTCCACGGGGTGAGGTAGCCGGCCAGGCCACCGACCATCCGGTCGTACGCCGCGGCCAGCAGGCTGACCTGGAGCATGATCTTCAGGCCGTCGGTGACCAGGTCGAGCGGCTCGTCGATGACCTGCCAGAACTGCAGCGAGTGCGGACCGAGCACCCACAGCTTCAGCGCGATCCACACGCCGCTGGCTGCGAACGTGACGACCGCCCAGGCCAGGAAGTAGCCCAGCATCGGCCGCAGCCCGGAGCGCACCACCAGCCGGAACGCATCCACGACCGGCGTCCACCGGTCCCGCCAGTCCGACACCACCGAGTTGCCGGCCGCCCGGACGATCCGCGGCGTCTGCTGCCAGCGCTGCGTGATCCGGTCGAACCGCCAGCGCAGCTGCGCCTTCGCGGGCTTGTGCACGACCCGGCCGTAGATCACCGCCGTCATCGTGATCCACATCAGCGGCAGCACCGCGGCGTTCCACAGGTCACCGATGCCAGCGGCAACGAATCCGGTGACGGCGTCCCAGATCTCGCGGACCTGCGAGATGCCCAGCACATGGTCCAGCACCCAGCCGTACCCGTCCTTCACCCAAAGCCAGACCTGGCGCTCCTCCAGCCACGCCTGCGGCGACGGGATGAACGAGGACGCCTGGTACGCGACCACGAACAGCCACAACGCCTCGAGGTAGGTGACGAACAGCTTGCGGACCGGGCCCTCCTTCTCCTTCTTCCACTTCTTGAAGCCGAGACGGAGCAGGTACGCCGAAGCGCCCAGGCCGATGAACAGCCAGGTCGACAGGGACTGCAGCCCCTCGGACTCGTGTGGCGCCGTACCGCCGGTCAGGACGGTTGCCACCGTCTCATTCACCTTGTGGACGGCCAACTGGTACTCGTAGTCGAGCGCCTCGGCCTGCAGGAACTTGTAGGCCGCGTAGAACGCCAGGAATGGCAGCAACGCCGCGGCGAGCGCGTCGAGCGCCCGGTGCTCCTTGCCGGGCTCCACGCCGTCCGGGGCGAGCATGCCCTCGGCAACGGCTCGCTGGTGGAACGGCAACTCGCCCCTGAGCACCAGGAACATCGCCACGTACATCGCCAGCGACACCAGCACGAGCAACGCCAGTACGGCGATGCCGGCCGCCTCAGCCTTGGCCCCCGCTTGCACCGCCACCCACTGCAGCCCTCGATGCGCCAACTGCGCGATCAAGAACACCGCCAGCAAGCGAGGCCAAGCCCTCGCGAACAGTCCCCCCGCCCGCCCCACCGTGGTGAGCAGGCTCCCCGTTTCCACTGCCACGCCCGCAATCTACCCGCCCAGAGCGTCACCCAGCCCGCCTCGACCACGCATCCCACCGCCGCCGGCATCTGCCCACCCGGCGCCTGCATGCCCCGGACAACCAACAAGCCGCCGGGAGCGAGTTCCGGCGGCTTGCTGGTGAGACTGGGTCAGGCGTTGGCGCCGACGGCTTGCTGGTGAGACTGGGTCAGGCGTTGGCGCCGGCGGCTTGCTGGTGAGACTGGGTCAGGCGTTGGCGTCGGCGGTTTCCCGGGTGGTGCTGGGCGGGATGACGAAGCGGTACCCGACGTTCCGCACCGTCCCGATCAGCGACTCGTGCTCCGGGCCGAGCTTCGCGCGCAACCGCCGTACGTGAACGTCCACCGTCCGCGTGCCACCGAAGTAGTCGTACCCCCATACCTCCTGCAGCAGCTGCTCCCGCGTGAACACCCGCCCCGGGTGCTGCGCGAGGAACTTGAACAGCTCGAACTCCTTGTAGGTCAGGTCGAGCGCCCGCCCGTTCAGCTTCGCCGTGTACGACGCCTCGTCGATGACCACGTCACCGCTGCGGATCAGCGTGCTGTCGGGCTCCTCGTTCCGCGCCGCGGCGAGCCGGCCGATCACCAGCCGCAGCCGGGCCTCGATCTCGGCCGGGCCGGCGGTGTCGAGCAGCACGTCGTCCGCGCCCCAGTCCGCGTTCACCGCGGTCAGGCCGCCCTCGGTCACGACCAGGATCAGCGGCACGTCGATCCCGGTGGTCCGGATCAGGCGGGACACGCCACGCACTGCGACCAGGTCACGGCGGGCGTCGAGCAGGACGGCGTCGGCATCGGGAGCGTCGACCAGCGCGGCGACCTCGGCGGGAAGGATCCGGATCTGGTGCGGCAGCAGGGCGAGCGAGGGCAGCACCTCGGTGGAGGCCTGCAGCGCGTTCGTCAGCAGAAGCAACGTACTCACGCTGTCTCCTTGTGCTGGTCGGCGGATCCCCGGTCAGCGATCCGGTCCTTATGCACGTCAGGCCCCGACGGCGTCATTGCCGGGGGGCCTGAGTCACACTGGATAGCAACAGCAAGCTGACATAATAGCGGAAGACTTAGCCGACTAGTGAGGCCTTCTCCCAGATGCCGGAAGTGACCATCAGGTACTTCGCCGCCGCCCGCGCGGCCGCCGGCGAGTCCTCCGCGACCGCCGAAGCCACCTCGATCAGCGACCTGATCAGCACCGTCTCCGCCGACCGCCCCGAGCTCGCCCGCGTCCTCACCATCTGCACCTTCCTCCTCGACGGCGAACGCGCCACCCCCACCACCCCCCTCCACCCCGGCGCCCAAGTAGACGCCCTCCCACCCTTCGCCGGCGGCTAACCCCTACTCCCACCCCGGACCCCGGCGGCTACCTCCGCCTCCCGGCACGGACCCCGGCGGGTCACCACCCCGCCCGCCACCAAGACGCCCAACGACTCACCACCCGCTCCCGGGCGCGAACACGCACGACAGCCCACCACCCCCACAGCGGCGCGGACCCATCCGGCGGCTGACCACCTATCTCCCGGCGGAGACGCCCGGCCGCTAACCACCCACCTCCCGCGCGGAGACGCCCGGCGGCGGCTAACCACCGCACCTCCCAGGTGCGGAGACGCCCGGGAGCTAACCACCCCGCTCCCGGCGCGAAGACCCCGGCCGTCGGCCGCCCACCTGCCGGGGTGCGGAGACGCCCGCCTGACCACCCGCGGCACGGGTGCGGAGAGGCCCGCCGCTGACCGCCCACTCCCGGGTGCGGGAGGGGTTGGCGGGTGGGTTTAGGTGAGTGGGCAGCTTTTTGTTCTGGGCGGGATGCTGGTACCTTGCGTACTCGGTCTTTCACGGAAGGTGACCGATGGCGCACGTTGCTCCGACTTCGCATCGCCGTGCGGCCCGCGCGTCGCATCGCGGACATCGCAGTGAGGACGGGCCGATCCAGCTCACCACCTGGCTGGGGCTCACGTTCGCGATGATTCTCGGCCTGGTGCTGACCGCACGGTCGCACGTAGGTGTTCACGCAGCCGGCGTGACGCTGCTGGTGATGCTGGTGCCGTTGACCATTGCGGTGTTCGGTGCCGCGTTCAAGCGCGGGATCGGCTCCGGCAAGGCGGCGTTGACCACAGCCGTCGCCCTGACCTTCGTCCTGCTCAAGTTCTTCCTCTGAGCGAACCGCCTCAGTTCTTCTCCTGGGCGACCGCCTCAGTTCTTCTCCTGAGCGATCGCCTCAGTTCTCTTCTGAAGCGAATCGCCTCCGCGACTTCACGAACCACCGGACACCCGGCTCCCCCGGGATGCCGGTACGCCGTCCCTGGACGACGTACCGGCACCTAGTCAGCTCAGGATCCGGTGGAGATCCGGTCGGTGGCGACCGGGGTGTACGGGTCGTGCGCGGTCAGGTAGTTGGCGAAGGCGTCGATGTCCAGACCGCCGAAGAACTTGTTCGTCGCGGTGGTGAAGGCCGGGAAGCCGTCGCCGCCGTCGGACAGGAAGTTGTTCGTGACGATGCGGTACGTCGTGCCGTCCACCAGCGGCTGCCCGGCGATCATGATCGACCCGGGCACCACCTTCGAGCCCGCGGCCGCGGCCGGGTTCCAGGTGTAGGTGATCCCGGCCACCTGGAGCACCTTGAACTTCGGCGCCTCCGGACCGTTCACCCCGGAGAACTGCTGCTCCAGCAGCGCCTTGATCTGGGTCCCGGTCATGTCCATCGATACCAGGAAGTTGTTGAACGGTTGCACGGTGAACGCCTGTCCGAAGGTGACCTCACCCGCGTTCGACGCCAGGTCGGCGCGGATACCGCCCGGGTTCATGAACGCCACCACCGGCGTCTTCCCGCCGGTCACCACCGACGGGTCCGCGAGCTGGGCGTCGGCGATCAGGTTGCCCAACGGCGATTCGAGCGACGCGTCCGCCGTACGCGAGACCGAGGTGTTGCCGGCGGCCAGGTGCCCGATGACCTTGTTCGCGATCGGCGCGACCAGGGTCTGGTACTTGGTGATCAGCGTGCTCGTGCGGGGGTCCTTCGCCACGTCCTGGGTGACGATCTGGTTGTTGGCGACCGTGTTCGCCCGGTCCACGTCACCGGTCGTATTGTCGATGCTCAGCCGCACCTCGGTGACCAGCTTGCCGAACGAGGACGCGCTGGTGACGAGGCGCGGCTGGCCGGCCTTGTCCTGCAGCGTGCAGTTGTAGCCCTGGTGGGTGTGGCCGGAGATGATCGTGTCGATCTCCGGGTCCAGGCCGGCGTTGATGTCGACGACCGGGCCGGAGATCCCCGGGCAGCTGTTGTACGCCCGCGGGTCGGCCGGGAAGCCGCCCTCGTGCAGCAGCACGACGATCGACTCGGCGCCCTTCTGCTTCAGGATCGGGACGAGCTTGTTCGCGGTCTCGATCTCGTCGGTGAAGGTCAGGCCCTCGACGCCGGCCTTGGTGACGATGTTCGGCGTGTCCTCCAGCGTCATGCCGATGAAGCCGACCTTGCGGCCGTCCTTGAAGGTCTTGATCTTGTACGGCGCGAACAGCGTCTCCTGGGTGTTCTCGAAGAACACGTTCGCCGCGAGGTACTTGAACTTCGCGCCGGTGAAGGGCTTGCTCGGGTCCGGGCAGGAGTTCTGGTTGTTCTGCCCGTCGCCGTCCGGCAGGCAGCCGCCGGTCTGCATCCGGAGCAGCTCATGCCAGCCCTCGTCGAACTCGTGGTTGCCGACGGAGGCGATCTCCAGGCCCATCCCGCTCAGCGCCTCGACCGTTGGCTCGTCGTGGAACGCGGCCGACAGCAGCGGCGAGGCGCCGATCAGGTCGCCCGCGGCGACGGTGACCGACTGCTGGCCCTTCGCGGCCGCGGCCGCGCGCATCTGCTTGAGGTGGGTCGCGAGGTACTCGGCGCCGCCCGCGGGAGTGCCGTTCACGTTGCCGCTCGAGCTGGTCGGGCTGTTCGGCGCCAGGTTGCCGTGGAAGTCGTTGATGGCGAGCAACTGGATCTGGGTGTGCGTCGGCGTGGGTTTCGCCGTCGCCGTCGTGGTCGCTGCCTGGGTCACGGTTCCCCCCGTGGCCAAGCCGAGCACCGCGGCGGTCCCCGCGGCCAGCAGGCCGATCGCCCGCCGTCCCCGCAGCCGCGTCCTGTCTCGTCCTGTGAAGGCCATGTCTACTCCGTCGTAGGTTTGGTCCGCTGGTGTGCGGTTCCGAGAAATTACCCGACGTGACGCGGCCCTTCCAAGGACCTGAGCATGAACTGCCCCGGACCTTTTACGGTATTCCGGTGACCCTCGAAGCCGTTCCCTCACCGTTGCCCTCGGCCACTGCCTCGGCCGTCACGGATCTCGCCCGCGCGGCCGCACAGAGCGACGGCGTGAATCCGCTGTCCGAACGCACACTGCTCCACCTCGACGGCGAACACCCGGGCGACGTCCACATCCTCGCGTACGAGGGCGACCCCGGCACGATCGAAGTCTCCGGCCTCCAAAGCGCCCGAAACCTGATCGGGTACGCCGCCCTGTCACCAGACGGCTCGGCCGAGCTGGTCGTCACCCCTTCAGCCCGACGGCAAGGCATCGGTACGGCGCTTCTGCGCATGCTGATCGACCACGGTGGAGCACGGCTCCGCGTGTGGGCGCACGGACGGCTGCCTGGCAGCGACGAACTCGCACAGCGGCTCGGTCTGGAAGTGACACGGGAGCTCTACTTCCTCCGCCGCACCAGGGCCTCTCTTCCCGAACCGGTGTGGGCGGACGGGATCGCCGTACGGACGTTCGTCCCCGGACAGGACGAGGCGGCGTGGCTGGAGGTGAACAGCCAGGCCTTTGCGGACCACCCGGAGCAGGGGAGCTGGACGGCAGCGGACCTGGCCGAACGGGTCCACCAACCGTGGTTCGACGCAGCCGGCTTCTTCCTGGCCGTGGACTCTTCTACTGGTGCACTGGCCGGCTACCACTGGACGAAGGTGGAGGAGGGAGTAGGAGAGGTGTACGTCGTCGGCGTCTCCCCCGCCTACCAGGGCCGCGGCCTGGGCAAGGCCTTAACCCTCCAGGGCCTGCACTACCTCCAGGAGGACCGCGGCCTCGACACCGTCGTCCTCTACGTAGACGGCACCAACACCCCCGCCCGGGCCCTCTACACCAACCTCGGCTTCACCACAGCCGCAGTGGACGTCCAGTACGCCCCCACCGCTTCCCTGTGAACGACATCACAACGAATCCACCCGCTCACCTCGCGTCATAATCCCGACCTGCCTCCGTCTCACCAACACCAGGAGCCGTCCGAGCCTCTAACCCCCCAGCCGGGCGGCTCCTGGCCCACCCCCACTTATCCACAGCCCCCGAATTCCCCACCCACCCCGCCCCGGCCCACCGTTACGATCACATCGACTACGGAGGGCAAACACCCATGACTACCCGCAACAGGCCAAGACCACTCCTCCTGGCCTGCCTAGCCACCACCACACTCCTAACCGCCTGCACCACAGGCAGCCCCGAAGCCGGCCGCCCGAATACGAACCCGCCAAGCACCCCGACTGCGACCTCAAGCAACGCAACGCCGACGACAACATCTGGCACCTCAGCGCCGACGTCCGCTCCCCCTAGCCGGCCTTCCGCGGCCGACGGGCTCACCCTTGCCGCGGCCGAGGCCTTCATTCGGCACTACATCGACCTGATGAACTATGCGTCGCAGACCGGTGACGGCGCACCACTCCTTGCCGCGAGCGAATCCGGCTGTGAGGGGTGCAAGCAGTACGCCGCCTTCGCGGCGAAGGTCAACGGCGCCAACGGCGGTCTCAGCGGTGACTATTTCGAGCGAGTGACCGAGGTGACCGAGTTGGTCAAGCGCGACAGCGGCCATCTCGGCGGCTCGGCAAAGGTCACCGTCGGCGCTTACACGACCAAGGAATCGCCGACAGCGCAGCCGGTCACGAGCACCCCTGCGAGCTACACCGAACAGATCGCGCTGTCGCCTGCCGGAGGCAACTGGGTCATGTACGAGATCAAGCTCGAAGACCGATGATGATCAAGCTATCGAGTACGGCGCTGCTCGGCGCGGCCCTCGCGATGCTCGCCCCTCCTGGCGGGAATGCACACGCGGTGCCACATCAGGTCGAGTCTCCATTGGTGGTAGCCACCACTGCTGCCGACCCCTCTCCGAAACCACCGAAGCGGAAATTGCCGACGACCTCCGGGAGGGCGAAGCGAGAAGGCATGCGCCTGAAGGGCACGACCTCCAACCAATTCACGCGCCTCGGCAACACGCCTCCGCCCAAAGCCAAACCGATGCCTCCCGCGAAGGCTCCTAGAAAATCATCTCCGCCGAGGGAGCGGAGAGCCAAGACCGGCACGCCACCCAGTGAGTTCCGTATCAACATCGGTATCTGTGGGCGGCAGATGCCTGATGGGAGCTTTCCAGGTCCGGCGAGGTGTACTCCTGCCGAACCGGAGGAGCCGGAGATGTCCAGGCGGACGTTGCCGCCGGAGGTGGTGGGGCCGCGGCCGCAGGACGTGTCGTGGGAGGACGTTCGTACCGAGGTTAAGGATGTGCTGTTTCCGCGGTTGATTGTGCGGGTTCAGCCTCGGGGGCGGACTTTGGTTAATTTGGACACGATTGTTTATACCGAGGATCGGGGGGTGACCTCGGCGACTGTGGAGTTGCTGGGGTTTCCGGTGGTGGTTGAGGCTACGCCGATGAGTTATGTGTGGCGGTTCGGGGATGGGGCGTCGTTGACGACGACCTCACCGGGGAAGCCGTATCCGGCCAAGGAGATCACGCACAAGTACATGAAGCGGGCGTCGGTCGGGCTGACCGTTACGACGAACTATGCGGCGCGGTTCAACGTCGCGGGGACGGGTTGGCAGTACGTCGACGTGCTGGTCGGCATCCCCGGGCCGGTGACGCCGCTTACCGTTCGGGAGGCGGTGCCGGTGTTGGTTGAGCCGGGGGTTAGGGGTTTAGGGCTTGGTTCAGGTGGGTGGTTAGGGCTTTGTGGGCTTGGCGGGTGGGGCCGGGGATGGACTGGAGGTTGTAGTGGCCGTGGGTGAGGGAGGGGTGGGGGTGGTGGGTTACGTCGACGCCGGCGGCGGTGAGGGCTTCGGCGTACTCGGTGCCTTCGTCTCGGAGGGGGTCGAAGCCGGCGGTAGTGATGTATGCGGGTGGGAGGTTGGAGAGGTCTTCGGCCAGGATGGGTGAGATCAGGGGGTCGGGGCGGATCGAGGGGTCCGGGGTGTAGTGGTCGCGGTACCAGATGATGTCTTCCTCGGTGAGGAGGAAGTCGCCTTCGCCGAAGAGATCCCGGCTCGGACGGCGGCCGACCAGGTCCAGGGCCGGGTAGAGGAGGACTTGGAGCGCGGGGCGTGGGAGATCGCGCCATACAGATTGCTGGGCGACGACGGCGGCCAGGTTGCCACCGGCACTGTCGCCGCCGACGGCCACGAAGGCAGCATCGGCGCCAAGGTCCTCAGCGTGGTCGACGGCCCAGGTGAACGCGGCGATGGCGTCTTCGGCCGCGGTCGGCGCGGGGGCCTCCGGGGCGAGGCGGTAGTCGACGGACAGCACCCGGATGCCGGCGTCATCGGCGATCGAGCGGCAGAGCGAGTCGTGGGTGTCGAGGTCGCCGACCACCCAGCCGCCGCCGTGGAAGAAGACGAGCAGGCCGCGACCGGCGGAGCGTGGGACGTAGAGGCGGGCCCCGAGTTGGCCGTCGGCACCGCGGACGGTGAGCTCGGTCACACGCTGTAACTCCGGTGGGTGACCCGCGACGAGCTTGCACAGGAACCGCAGGTGCGACCGGGCCTTGGCGACCGAGGATTTAGGTGCATTCGGCAACAAACCCTTCACCCGCAGGAGCAGCTGCAGCTCCGGGTCGAGGATGTTGCCGTCGATCTGGATCGGTGCACCGGCGAGCCGGCGCCGGACGGCCGTGGGCAACGCGAACAACGGCGTCAGGGCGTTCGTCTGTACGGCGTTGGCCGTGCCACGCAGCACCGAGTCCAGTCGTGGGTTCACAAGGAGTGACGCTAGCAACAAGTGCCGGGCAATCGACACAAACCACCATGTGATTCGGCTACCGGTAGTTCACCAAAGGATGGGATGCTGGTCAACGTGGCTGGAGACTTGCTGGCATCCCACAACCGGGAGTACGACGTCGAGCCGCCGTACGACATCACGGCGGCCGGAGACCTTCCCGCGGACCGGTTCTCGGACCGGGAGTTGAGCTGGCTCGCCTTCAACCAACGCGTCCTCGAGCTCGCCGAGAACGACCGGATCCCGTTGCTCGAGCGGGCGAAGTTCCTGGCCATCTTCGCCAGCAACCTGGACGAGTTCTTCATGGTCCGGATCGCCGGCCTGAAGCGCCGGATCGCGGCCGGGGTCGCGGTGCGGGCGGCCAGCGGCCTGCTGCCGCGCGAGGTGCTCGACCGGAGCCTGGCCCGCAGCCGCGAGCTGATGGACCGGCACGCCGAGACCTGGCGGAAGGCGGTGCAGCCGGCGCTGACCGAGCAGGGCATCGACATCCTGCGCTGGGACGAGCTGGAGCACTCGGAGCGCGAGGACATGACCCGGTTCTTCCGGGAGCGCGTGTTCCCGGTGCTGACTCCGCTGGCGGTCGACCCGTCGCACCCGTTCCCGTACATCTCCGGACTGTCGCTGAACCTGGCCGTCGTGGTCCGCAACCCCGACACCGGCGGCGAGCACTTCGCCCGGGTGAAGGTGCCGCCGCTGCTGCCGCGGTTCATCCCGGTGGCCGAGGGCCGGTTCGTGCCGCTCGAGGACGTCATCGCGACCCACCTGGGACAGCTGTTCCCGGGTATGGAGGTCACCCAGCACCACACCTTCCGGGTCACCCGCAACGAGGACCTGGAGGTCGAGGAGGACGACGCCGAGAACCTGCTGGCCGCGCTCGAGAAGGAGCTGCTGCGCCGCCGGTTCGGCCCGCCGGTCCGGCTCGAGGTGGAGGAGTCGATCGACCCGCAGGTGAAGGCGCTGCTGCTGTCGGAGCTGGGCGTCACCGAGGCCGAGGTGTTCGAGCTGCCCGGCCCGCTCGACCTGCGAGGCCTGTTCGCGATCGCCGGCCTGGACCGGGCCGAGCTGAAGTACCCGGCGTTCGTCCCGTCCACGCACCCGCACCTGGCCGAGGTCGAGACCTCGAACCCGGCCGACATGTTCCACGCGCTGAAGCAGCGCGACGTCCTGGTGCACCACCCGTACGACTCGTTCTCGACCAGCGTGCAGCGCTTCATCGAGCAGGCCGCGGCCGACCCGCACGTGCTCGCGATCAAGCAGACGCTGTACCGGACCAGCGGCGACTCCCCGATCGTGGACGCGCTGATCGACGCCGCCGAGTCCGGCAAGCAGGTGCTGGTGCTGGTGGAGATCCAGGCGCGTTTCGACGAGCAGGCGAACATCAAGTGGGCCCGTCAGCTGGAGCATGCCGGCTGCCACGTCGTGTACGGCGTGATCGGGCTCAAGACGCACTGCAAGCTGTCGATGGTGGTCCGCGACGAGCCGGACGGCCTGCGCAGATACGCCCACGTCGGCACCGGCAACTACCACCCGAAGACCGCCCGGCTGTACGAGGATCTCGGGCTGCTGACCAGCGACAAGGTGGTCACCGAGGACGTCGCGCACCTGTTCAACCACCTGTCCGGCTTCGCCCGCAGCGCCGGCTACCGGCGGATCCTGGTCGCTCCACAGTCGGTACGGCGAGGGCTCGTCGAGCGGATCGACCGCGAGGTGCAGCACCATCTGGCGGGCCGCCCGGCCCGGGTCCGGTTCAAGGTGAACAGCCTGGTCGACGAGGCCCTGTGTGACGCGCTCTACCGAGCGTCGCAGGCCGGCGTCCCGGTGGAGCTGTGGATCCGCGGCATCTGCACGCTCCGTCCCGGTGTCCCAGGGCTGTCCGAGAACATCCAGGTGCGCAGCATTCTCGGCCGGTTCCTCGAGCACAGCCGGGTGTTCTCCTTCGAGAACGGCGGTGAGCCGGAGGTGTGGATCGGCTCGGCCGACCTGATGCACCGCAACCTGGACCGCCGGGTCGAGGTGCTGGTCCAGCTGAAGGAGCAGGACCACGTCGCCGAGCTCCGGGAGATGTTCGACCTGGCCGTCGACGAGAGCACCGGCTCGTGGTGGCTGCAGCCCGACGACACCTGGCAGCCCAGACTCACCCAGCCGGACGGCGAACCGCTGCGCGATCTGCAGGAAAGACTCATCGCCACGCGTGGCCGCCGCAGAACTGCTGACCCCATTACCTAGGGTTGATTCCATGAACAACCCGGCGACCGTCATCGCCGCGGGTGGTGTCGTGTGGCGTGAGAGCCGCGGCACCCGGCAGGTGCTGCTCGTGCACCGGCCCCGGTACGACGACTGGTCCCTTCCGAAGGGCAAACTCACCACGCACGAGCACGTGCTGGTCGGTGCGCGCCGCGAGATCGAGGAAGAGACCGGACTGCAGGTCGTGCTCGGTCCACCGCTCGGCGTGCAGCGCTACACGGTCCGCAAGAACGGCGGGACCGCGCAGAAGCTCGTGCACTACTGGTCCGCCATACCGCTCGACGACGCCGAGTTCGAGCCGAACAGCGAGGTCGACGAGGTCGCGTGGCTGCCGGTGGACAAGGCGCGCACCAAGCTCAGCTACCCGCGTGACGTGGACATCCTCGACGAACTCGGTCGCGTCGTACCTGTCGTCTCGACACTGGTCCTGCTTCGGCACACCGAGGCCATCAAGCGCAAGGACTGGGAGAGCAAGGACACCTCCCGGCCGCTCAGCACGAACGGGACCGGTCAGGCCGACCGACTGACCGCCGTACTCGGTGCGCTCGGGGCGGACAGGCTGATCAGCAGCGACGCGGAACGGTGTGTCGCGACCGTCACGCCGTACGCCGCTTCTATCGACAGGCACATCCACCTTTGGCCGGAGATCTCCGAGCGTGGGTACGAAGCGGATGCTGGCGCGATCAGCGGGCTGGCCGAGAAGGCGTGGAAGGCGGACAAGGTGACGGTCGTGTGTTCGCACCGGCCGGTGCTGCCGGCACTGGCGCGGGAATTCGGCCTGCGGGTGGGCAAGTTTTCGCCGGGGGCGTTCCTGGTCGCGCACCGGCTGGGTGACGGACGTCTCATCTACGAGCGGTTCAGCGCTCCGTAGGTGCGCACCCCGCAGCACATGTCGGTGACGATCCAGGCACAGCCGCCGGGGCGGCCGGATGACTCTGGAGGCGCCGGGTATGTTCCTACGGAGGAACCTGGCGCCCCACCGGGCCCGGGTCTGAGGAGAGGTTCGGGTCGCACCATGACGATGATGCGAGAACTGACACTGATCGGGATCCGGATGGAATCGCCCAACCGGGCCCCGGTCATGATGCTGCGCGAGACCGAGGGCTACCGCTACCTGCCGATCTCGATCGGCTCGGTCGAAGCGACCGCGATCGCCTACGAGGAGCAAGGCCTGCGGCCGTCGCGGCCGCTCACCCACGACCTGATGCGCGACCTGATCCAGGCGTTCGGGGTACACATCGAGGCGGTCGAGATCGTCGAGCTTCGCGACGCGGTGTTCTACGCCGAGCTCGTGCTGGCCAACGGCGCCCGGGTCTCGGCCCGGCCGAGCGACTCGGTCGCGCTCGCGGTCCGGCTCAACACCCCGATCCGCTGTACGGAACAAGTGCTCCGCGAGGCCGGTGTCGCCACCCCCGAGGAGGAGCAGGCAGAGCTCGAACGCTTCCGCCAGTTCCTCGACGGCGTAGCCCCCGAGGACTTCTCCAGCTGACTCCCCCGCTTCCGGCCCAGTGCGCGCTTCACGTCGTACACCTTCGGGTTCCAGGCACAGTCCGTTGCGACCGGCCGCCGGGTACGGTCATGTACGTGCGGGCCGCCGGGCGTGGCACTACGACGTACTACCGTGTGGCCGTTCCGGGGATGACGTACTACGGGCTGCCGATCGGCACCACCGGGAGCAAGGCGTTCACGTTGACAGTGCGCTGAGCGTTACCGAAACGTGAGCCAACAGCCGGTTGGATCGACGCAGAGTCACGGCTCTTAACTCAGTTCACCTGTTGGCCGCCTGGCGGCACGCCAAGCGTCGCCGACGCTATCGAAACCGTTCACCGCTCGTTCACCAACGACGGACCGGTCGGACACCTGCTCTCCCTACCGTCTGTGGAAGTTCAAGAAGTCTGATTCCCGCAGAAGGGCAACACTCTCGTGTCCGTCAATCGCCTGCTCCGCGTCGGCACCGTCGCCGTGGCTTCCCTCGGCGTCCTCGCTCTGAGCGCCTGTGGCAGTGACCCGGAGCCATCCGGTTCCTCCAGCCCGGAGGGTTCGGCCTCGACCGCCGACTGCCCGCAGGGCACCCTGAACGCAGAGGGCTCCTCGGCACAGAAGAACGCCATCGAGGAAGTCATCGCCAAGTACAACGAGAAGTGCGCCGACGTCACGGTGAACTACAACCCGACCGGTTCCGGTGCGGGTATCAAGCAGTTCAACGCCGCCCAGGTCGACTTCGCCGGTTCGGACTCCGCGCTGAAGACCGAGGCTTCCGACGGTGACTCCGAGGCGGCCACCGCGGCCAAGCGGTGCCAGAACAACCCGGCGCTGAACCTGCCGATGGTGATCGGCCCGGTCGCGATCGCCTACAACCTGGACGGCGTCGACAAGCTGGTCCTCGACGGCGCGACCGCCGCGAAGATCTTCCAGGGCAGCATCAAGACCTGGAACGACCCGGCGATCGCCAAGCTGAACGCCGGCGTGACGCTGCCGGGCGACCCGATCTCGGTCTTCTTCCGGTCCGACGAGTCGGGCACCACCGAGAACTTCACCAAGTACCTGGCCGCCGCCGGCGGTGGCGCCTGGACCGGCAAGCCTGCCAAGAAGTGGACCGGCACCGGCGCCGGCAAGGAGAAGTCCGCGGGTGTCGCCGAGGGCGTCAAGAGCACCAAGAACTCGATCACCTACGTCGAGTGGTCGTACGCCGTCGACAACAAGCTCGGTGTCGCGCAGGTCGACAACGGCTCCGGCTCCCCGGTCGAGCTGACCGCCGAGTCCGCCGGTAAGGCGCTGGCCGCCGCGAAGGTGAAGGGCACCGGCAACGACCTGTCGATGTCGCTGGACTACGCGACCAAGGAGGCGGGCGCGTACCCGATCATCCTGGTCACCTACGAGATCGCCTGCAGCAAGGGCCTGGCGGCCGAGAAGACCGCGCTGGTCAAGAGCTTCCTGAGCTACTTCGCCAGCACCGAGGGCCAGGCCTCGCTGACCGAGCTGAACTACGCGCCGCTCCCGGACGAGATCCGGACCAAGGTCGACGCCGCCGTTCAGGCGATCAGCTGACGACGAAACAGCAGTGATGCGAGCCCCGGCCGGTCCGAGTCATCGGAGGCGGCCGGGGCTTCGCCTCGTCGGACCCGAAGCACACAGAGCCCACGAACCAGGCGCTTGGAGCACCATCGATGAGTAGTCCAGACGGCACGGAACCGCCCGGCCGGCCCGCCGGCGAGGCCGCCGCTCAAGAGGACCCCCGGATCGAGGACCTGGTCCACGAGCCGGCCGGACCCACCCCGCACTTCGACGGGCTGGCCGACAAGCACGCCGAGGAGCAGCCCGCCGAGACCGCCGAGACCGGCACGGCCGCGGCGGAGGCCAAGGGCCCGAAGCTCGACCTCGGCCCGGTCGGTCACCTCGGCGACCGGCTGTTCGCCGGCCTGGCCCACGGCTCCGGCGGCCTGGTGATCGCGATCGTCGCGTTCGTCGGCATCTTCCTGCTGGCGCTGGCGGTCCCGGCCCTGATCGACGACCAGAGCAGCTTCCTGTTCTCCCGGGTCTGGGAGCCGGGCGGCGAGGAGCCGCGGTTCGGTATCGCGGCGCTGTTCTACACCACCGTGATCAGCTCGATCATCGCGATGCTGATCGCGGTCCCGATCGCGGTCGGCGTCGCGCTGTACATCACGTACTACGCCCCGAAGCGGCTGGCGACGCCGGTCGCGCACGCGGTCGACCTGCTGGCCGCCGTACCGTCGATCATCTACGGCCTGTGGGGCATCCTGTTCTTCGCGCCGATCCTGCGCCCGGTGATCGACGGGCTGTCGACGGCGCTCGGCTGGCTCCCGGTGTTCGAGAAGCCGCCGGGCGACAACGTCGGCGTCGTGTTCACCGTCTCGGTGGTGCTGGCGATCATGATCCTGCCAGTGGTCACCGCGATCAGCCGGGAGATCTTCGCGCAGACCCCGATCGCGCACCGCGAGGGCGCCCTCGCCCTCGGCGCGACCAAGTGGGAGATGATCCGGATGTCCGTGCTGCCGTACGGCCGCTCGGGTGTGGTGAGCGCCTCGATGCTCGGCCTCGGCCGGGCGCTCGGCGAGACCGTCGCCGTGATGATCATCCTCACGGTGCCGAACAGCAACGACCCGTGGAACTCGTCGATCTTCGCCGGTGGCGAGACCTTCGCGTCGAAGATCGCCAACAACGCCGCCGAGTTCGACTCGCCGGAGAAGACCGGCGCCTACATCGCAGCCGGCCTGGTGCTGTTCGTCGTGACGTTCCTGGTCAACTCCGCGGCCCGGATCATCGTCGCCCGCAGCGGCCCGGGCGGGAAGCGGCCGCGCCGCAACAACCGTAGCGCCGCGGGAGCGGCCGCGAAGGAAGGAGCGGTGGCATGACGACGCTCGCTGCGAACAAGCCGGCGTACGACGGCCAGACGCTGGACCTCACCGGGAAGTCGGGCGCTCGCGCCTTCCGGAACACCCTGGCCACCGTGCTGATCACGCTGGCCTTCGTGATCGCGCTGATCCCGCTGATCTGGATCCTCTGGACCGTGATCAGCAAGGGCTACAGCCTGCTGCTCGACGCCGGATGGTGGGGCGAGTCGCAGCGCGGCATCACCGTACGGCGGGAGGGCGGCGGCGCGTACCACGCCATCATGGGCACGCTGATCATGGGCCTGATCACCGCCCTGATCGCGGTTCCGATCGCCGTCATGGGCGCGATCTTCCTGGTCGAGTACGGCAAGGGCACCAAGGTCGCCCGCGCGGTCAGCTTCATGGTCGACGTGCTCACCGGTGTGCCGTCGATCGTGGCCGCGCTGTTCATCTACGCGGTCTGGATCACGGTGTTCGGCTTCAACCGGGTCGGCTTCGCCGTCTCGCTGTCGCTGGTGCTGCTGATGCTTCCGGTCGTACTGCGCTCCACCGAGGAGATGCTGAAACTGGTGCCGGACGAGTTGCGCGAGGCGTCGTACGCGCTCGGGGTGCCGAAGTGGAAGACGATCCTGAAGGTGGTCGTGCCGACCGCGTTCGGCGGCATCGTCACCGGCGTGATGCTCGGCCTGGCCCGCGTGATGGGTGAGACCGCGCCGCTGCTGATCCTGGTCGGCTACTCCAAGAACATCAACCTGAACCCGTTCGACGGTTTCATGGGCGCGCTGCCGACGATGATCAACCAGGACCGGACCGAGCTGGCGCTGGAGCCGGCCGCCGACCGGGTCTGGGCGGCGGCGCTCACGCTGATCCTGCTGGTCCTTGCCCTCAACCTGCTGGCCCGGCTGATCGCCCGGTTCAGCACCATCAAGTCGAAATAGCCAGAGAGGTTCTGAGTCGATATGGCAAAGCGCATCGAGGTCAGCGGCCTCAACGTCTACTACGGCGACTTCAAGGCCGTCGAGGACGTGTCGATGACGATCGAGCCCCGCTCGGTCACGGCGTTCATCGGCCCGTCCGGCTGCGGCAAGTCCACCTACCTGCGGACCCTGAACCGGATGCACGAGGTGATCCCCGGCGCCCGGGTCGAGGGCAAGGTCGTCCTGGACGAGCAGGACCTGTACGCGACCGGGATCGACCCGGTGGCGGTCCGCCGGGTGGTCGGCATGGTGTTCCAGCGGCCGAACCCGTTCCCGACCATGTCGATCTTCGACAACGTCGCGTCCGGGCTGAAGCTGAACGGGGTCAAGGACCGCAAGAAGCTCACCGAGGTGGTCGAGCGGTCGCTGAAGGGCGCCAACCTCTGGAACGAGGTGAAGGACCGCCTCGACAAGCCCGGCGCGGGCCTGTCCGGCGGTCAGCAGCAGCGGCTGTGCATCGCCCGGGCGATCGCGGTCGAGCCCGAGGTGATCCTGATGGACGAGCCGTGCTCGGCCCTGGACCCGATCTCCACGCTGGCGATCGAGGACCTGATCGAGAAGCTGAAGGACCAGTACACCGTGGTGATCGTCACCCACAACATGCAGCAGGCGGCCCGGGTGTCGGACCAGACCGCGTTCTTCAACCTGGCCGCGACCGGCAAGCCCGGCCGGCTGATCGAGATGGGCCCGACCAAGCAGATCTTCTCGAACCCGAACGAGAAGGCGACCGAGGACTACATCACCGGCCGCTTCGGCTGATCCTCGCCGTACCTCTGCACAGATCGGCCCCCGCGGGATCCCGCGGGGGCCGATCTGCCTTTACACGCAGAGCGTCCGGGCAAAGTTGACCCGGGCAAGCGTGTCGGCGACCTCGCGGGGTGAGCTCACGCCGACGTGAGTGTTGTGGGTGCGGTTGCCGTTCTGCACCGTGACCTGGACGAAGCCTGTGGTCTTGCGCTCCTTGCAGAGCAGGAACAGCAGGCCGAGCAGGCAGGCGAGCGCGAACACGATGGCCAGGATGATCGCCCAGGCCGGGATCTTCTCCTCGGTCCGGGACATGTCCATCGCGGACCAGTTCGTGCCCTGGGTGGGCAGCACGCCCGCCGGGGTGACGATCCGGAACTGCTCGACCGAGATGTCGCCGACCGTCACCAGCACCGGCCCGGTCGGGAACCCCTGCAGAGGCTGGGATTGCGCGGGCTGGTACGGGCCGCCGACCGGTGCCTGGTACGGCCCGGGCGGTGGCCCGGGCTGCGCGGGCGGCGCCGCCTCGAACGTCGGCGTCGGCGGCTCGTACTGAACCGGGAGGTTGCGGGTCGGGTCCGGCGCGGGATCCCCGGGACGGCCGTCGGACGCCGGGGGCTGAGGGGGTTGAGTCACCCGGCCAACTTTAAGTGTTGAAGGGATCCGGAGTGGGCACGTGACCACCGCCCTGTGGAAAAGATAACCTGCGAGGATCCTCGACGTTCTCAGAAGGGACCGCGGTGAGCACTCCGACGCCTCCGGGCGACGACCCGAACGACCCGAACCGGCCGCAGGACACCCCTGGTGAGACCCCTGGAGAGCAGCCCGGCCAGTACGGCGAGCAGGACAGGCCCAGCCAGTACGGCGAAGCACCCGGCCAGCCGGACGACGACCAGCCGGGCCAGTACGGCCAGCAGCCTGGTCAGTACGGTCAACCGGGCGGGTACGGGCAGCAGCAGTCCCCGTATGGACAGCAGCCTGAGTACGGACAGCAGCAGCCTGAGTATGGACAGCAGCAGCCTGGTTACGGGCAGCAGTCCCCCTATGGCCAGCAGCCCGGGCAGCAGCCTGGCTATGGCCAGCAGCAGGGTGGCCAGTACGGCCAGTATGGGCAGTCCCAGCCGGGCCAGTACCCAGGCCAGCCGGGGCAGTACGGTCAGCAGCCGGGCTACGGCCAGCAGCAGCCGGGTCAGTACCCGGGTTCCTACGCCCAGCAGCAGCCCGGCGGCTACGGCCAGTACCCGGGCGGCCAGGGCGGTTACGGCTACGGCAGCGGCGTTCCGCAGAACAACACGCCGCAGACCCTGTCGATCATCGGCATCGTCTGCTGGTTCTGCTGCGGCCCGGCCTCGATCGTCCTCGGACTGATTGCCCAGAGCAAGTTCCGGGAGCAGGGCCGGCCGGACACGCTGGCCAAGGTGGCCTGGATCGGCGGCATCGTCTCGATCGCGGTGTCGATCGTGTCCTACGCCACCGGCCTGGTCAACTACTGAGCGCGACGCTGAACCGCCGCCCGGTCGTGGCGGCGGTTCAGTTCAGGTTGCGCGCGACGCCGTACACGACGAACAGGGCGATCAGGCCCTTGACCACCCAGTCCACGGTGCGTGGGCTCATGGTCAGCCGGGGCAGCCGGACCAGCCGGAGCGACTCCAGCGACCAGGCGAGCAACTGGTAGCCGACGGCAACACCGATCACCGGGCCGAGCACCAGCACCACCGGGTTGAAGTACCAGGCGGCGACCAGATCGCCGCGCAGCAAGGCGGCAGCCATCCTGGTGGCGCCGCAGAACGGGCAGTTCAGGCCCGTGGTTGCGTGCAGAAGGCAAGGAATTCCGATCCGCCCGCCGGACAGCTGGTAGACGGCTGCGAGGCCGAGGCCGCCCACTCCTGTCGCGGCCAGCCCCAGCACCCGCCTGTCCACAGGCTGGACCGGTCCGGTCGGCCGCAGTACGACGTTCAGCGAAAGGCTCACCGGACAACGGTAACTCTCATCTCGTGGGATCCGTCAGGGTGTGTGAGCCGTCGGACCACTAGCCTGCAACTCACTCCTCAACAGCAATTCACCAGAAGGGATCGTCGTGAGCTCTCCGACGCCACCGCCGGGTTACGGCCCGCAGGACGCGCAGCAGCCGGCTCAGTACGGCCAGCCAGGCCAGTACGGGCAGCCTGGGCAGCAGCCGGGCCAGTACGGGCAGCAGCCCGGCTACGGCGCTCAGCAGCCGGGCTACGGCCAGCAGCAGCCTGCTGAGTACGGTCAGCAGGCTGGCCAGTATGGGCAGCAGCAGACGCAGTACGGCCAGCAGCAGCCGGGCCAGTACGGGCAGCAGCCGGGTTATCCGCAGCAGCCGGGCCAGTATGGCCAGCAGCCGGGCTACCCGCAGCAGTACGGCCAGCCGGGCTTCGGCGGCATCCCCGGTAACCTCGCCGCCTGGCCGAACCGGGTCGGCGGCGCGCTGATCGACGGCCTGATCGTCGGTGTGCCCTACGGCATCGGCAGCGCGTTCTCGGCCAACGAGAACCTGGCCGTCGTCGCGATCATCTTCTACCTGATCGGCATCGGCCTGGCGATCTGGAACGTCGTGATCCGCCAGGGCAGCACCGGCCAGACCGTCGGCAAGCAGGTCCTGGGCCTGAAACTGGTCGGCGCGGACACCGGCCAGCCGGTCGGCGCGGGCAAGGCGTTCATTCGCCAACTGACCCACATCCTGGACAGCGCCGCCTGCTACATCGGCTACCTGTGGCCGCTGTGGGACGAGAAGAGGCAGACCTTCGCGGACAAGATCAACAACACCTACGTCATCAAGCTCTGATGTAGTACTCCGCAACGCCGGACGCCGTGGCCGCTTGTGGCCGCGGCGTCCGTCGTTCCGGGCCGATCCGCGATACTCGTCCCTGCGGATCCGGACGCGCCCCAGAAAGGACCCCCAGGTGAGCACCCCTCCGTACCAGCCTCCGCAGGGCTACAACCCCTACGGACCAGGCGCGGCCTACGGCTACGGCTATGCACCACCCGGGCAGCTCGCCGGCTGGCCGATCCGGGTCGGCGCGTCGCTGATCGACTCGCTGATCCAGTTCATCCCCACGATCACCGGGGTCATCGCGGCGCTGGTCATCGACGGTGACCAGGAGGAACTGGGCGCCGGCGGCGGGATCGCGATGCTGAGCGGGTTCTTCGTCGCATTCCTGGTCTGGGTCGCGAACCGGGTCGTCCAGCAGGGCCGCACCGGCCAGTCGTTGGGCAAGAAGGTCACCGGGCTGAAGGTCGTGCACGCCCAGACCGGCCAACTGATCGGTATCGGCTCGACTTTCGGCCGCGAGTTCTGCGCGGTGCTGTTCAACAACATCTGTACTCTCAACGTGCTCTGGCCGCTGTGGGACGAGAAGCAGCAGACCTGGCACGACAAGGTCGTCAACGACGTGGTCATCCGCCGCTGACGCTGGAAGAGATGGACTCGATGAGTACACCGCAGGACCGCACGCCGTACGGACAGCAGCCGCAGTACGGCCAGCCCCAATACGGCCAGCCCCAATACGGCCAGCCCCAGTACGGGCAGCAGTACGGGCACCCGCAGCAGCCGGGTTACAACCCCTACGTCCAGCAGCCGCAGTACGGCTACGGGTACGGCGTACCGCAGGCACCACTTGCCGACTGGGCCCCACGCGCCGGCGCCTACCTCATCGACGGCATGATCAGCGGCGTCCCGATCGCGATCGGGTACGGCGTCTTCATCGCCGACATCGCGATGCGCTCCGACGACCTGTCGTCGTCCAATGACGCACCGGGCGCGTTCGCGATCATCCTCTTCCTGCTCGGCATCGCCGCCAGCATCGGCCTCGGGCTGTGGAATCGGGTCTTCCGCCAGGGCAAGACCGGGCAGAGCGTCGGCAAGAGCGCGCTGCACCTGCGCCTGGTCGACGCCCAGTCGTTCCAGCCGGTCGGCGCCGGCAAGGCGTTCCTGCGCGAGTTCCTGAGCGGGCTCTTCAACAACGCCTGCTTCCTGAATCTGCTCTGGCCGCTGTGGGACGACCAGAAGCAGACCTGGCACGACAAGGTGATGTCCACCTACGTGATCAGGTCGGACTAGCGCGACAGCAGGAAGGCGGCGCAGGTGACCGACCACAGGACGCTGGTGAAGGTGCCGATGATGAAGCGCTCGGCCACTGCCTGCGGTGTGACCGAGGCGGGCTGATCGGGGCTGCGGAGCTCGGGGTAGCGGGCCAGCCCCTTGATGGCCAGCACGATCGCGAGTCCCTCCGGCCAGCCTGCCACCAGGGCTGCGTAGATGGCGCCGCGCTCGAGTGAACCGATCAGCGCGCCGCCACGCAGTACCTCACCGGCCTTCTGCGTCGACTGGGCTCTCGTGTTGCCCCGGTCGACCAGAGCCAGCACAGAGGTCGTCAGCGGCCCGCCACCGGTGACTGCGAGCCCGCCGGCCAGCAGGAGCAGCACGTTCCACCAGCGCTCGCGCCAACCGTCCACGCCGTCGCCTGCGAGCAGCAGGAGGCCGACGGCGATCAGACAGGCCAGCATCACCCCGCTGAGCACGATCTGCACCGTAGAGCCGGCCTTGGGCACCCACGCCAGTACGGCGAGGACCAGGGCGGCTGCGGTCAACGACAGGATGAGTGCCGTCACGCAGCGGCCCCTGGTCCCAGCAGCTCGGCTGCCAGCTTCCGTCCGCGTTGCTCCTCGGCGAAGCCGGCCGCCTGGGCCCGTTGCGTCACCGCCGACTGGCTGATCCCCAGCTTCACGCCGATCTCCCGCCTGGTGAGTCCCTCGGCCAGCAGGTCGGCCACTGCCCAGCCGCGTTCGCTACGCCGCCGCAGCACCGACGCCATCAGCCACAGCACTGTCTCCACCTGCTCCGCGACGCGGGAGTCGGAGCCGACCACGTTGACATGGTGCGGGCTCGACTTCGCCCGGTTCACCGCCTCCCGCGCGTTCACGAACGCCTCGCCGCTGCCTGCCCGCGTGCTGCGGGGCAAGGGCTGGGCGACGTCGCCGACGCCGAGACCGACGTACCAGGTGTCGGAACGCAGCAGCTCGACGACCACGTCGATGGTCGGGCGCGCCTCCGAGAGCACCCCTTGCACCTCGTCGCCGGCCGTCCGCTCGAACTTCCGGAGCAAACCGGTCCGCCGCGGCCGCCGGTTCAGCGTGTTCAGTAGCTCGGGTACGAGATCGGTCATGCTTCGGCTGCCCCGCTGATCTACCGTGAGAACGAAGACCACCGCCACACCTCCTTCCCAACGCATTAAGGCTACAGTCTTATTCACGTAGAGTGAAGGAAAAAACCTGAATCGGTTCACCCAATCACTCCCAGTGACCGCCCCGCAGGCCCGCCGATCTCCCCAATTCTCCGCTGGATCCGGCCTGCTCGGCATCTCGACTCGCCCCGCGACTTCACGCGGAGTCAGCACGATACGAACCGCCAGGCCATCACAACCGGACCCTCTGAGACGACTCCAGCGGGCGCCGGCCGAATGGCCGGCGATTGTGATGGCCTGGCGGTCCGGTACTCAGTCCGCCAGCGGCAGGTACAGCTTCTTGTCGTGCGACTTGAACGTCTCCGACATCTCGGCGAAGCCGGCCTCGATCGCCTCGGTCGAGGTCAGGCCCTTCTCCTCGGCGTACGCGCGGATGTCCGCGGTGATCCGCATCGAGCAGAACTTCGGCCCGCACATCGAGCAGAAGTGCGCGGTCTTGGCCGGCTCGGCGGGCAGCGTCTGGTCGTGGTACGACCGGGCGGTGTCCGGGTCCAGCGAGAGGTTGAACTGGTCCTCCCAGCGGAACTCGAACCTTGCCTTGGACAACGTGTCGTCCCAGTCCTGCGCGCCCGGGTGCCCCTTGGCCAGATCGGCTGCGTGCGCGGCGATCTTGTAGGTGATCACGCCGGTCTTCACGTCGTCGCGGTCCGGCAGGCCGAGGTGCTCCTTCGGCGTAACGTAGCAGAGCATCGCCGTACCGAGCCAGCCGATCTGGGCCGCGCCGATCGCCGAGGTGATGTGGTCGTAGGCCGGCGCCACATCAGTTGCCAACGGCCCCAAAGTGTAGAACGGCGCCTCGCCGCACAGCTCCTCCTCGAGCCGGACGTTCTCAGCGATCTTGTGCATCGGCACGTGTCCGGGACCTTCGATCATCACCTGGACGTCGTGCTCCCAGGCGATCTTGGTCAGCTCGCCGAGAGTCCGCAGCTCGGCGAACTGGGCCGCGTCGTTGGCGTCCGCGATCGACCCCGGCCGGAGCCCGTCGCCGAGTGAGAACGTCACGTCGTACGCACGGAGAATCTCGCAGAGCTCGGCGAAATGCGTGTACAGGAAGGACTCCTGGTGGTGCGCCAGGCACCACGCGGCCATGATCGAGCCGCCGCGCGACACGATCCCGGTGATCCGCTGCGCGGTCAGCGGGACGTACCGCAGCAGGACGCCGGCGTGCACGGTCATGTAGTCGACACCCTGCTCGCACTGCTCGATCACTGTGTCGCGGTAGACCTCCCACGACAGCGCGGCGGGGTCACCCTTCACCTTCTCCAGCGCCTGGTAGAGCGGGACCGTCCCGATCGGCACCGGCGAGTTGCGCAGGATCCACTCGCGCGTCTCGTGGATGTTCTTGCCGGTGGACAGGTCCATCACGGTGTCCGCGCCCCACCGGGTCGCCCAGACCAGCTTCTCGACCTCTTCCTCGATCGAGCTGGTCACGGCCGAGTTGCCGATGTTCGCGTTCACCTTCACCAGGAACTTCTTGCCGATGATCATCGGCTCGGACTCCGGGTGCCGCCGGTTCGCCGGGATCACCGCCCGGCCGCGCGCCACCTCGTTCCGGACGAACTCCGGGTCGACGCCCTCCCGGACGGCGATGTACTTCATCTCCTCGGTGATGGTTCCGGCCCGGGCGTGCCCGAGCTGCGTCAACGGCTCGCGGCCGGCGATCCAGTCCCGCCGGAGCGCGGGCAGACCGGCCTGTACGTCGATCCGCGCGGACGAGTCGGTGTACGGACCGGACGTGTCGTACAGGTCGAAGTGCTCGCCGTTGGTGAGGTGGACGCGGCGGGCCGGAACGTTCAGCTCGCCGCGGTAGATCTTCTCCGAGCCCGAGATCGGGCCGGTGGTGACAGTGGGTCGGACGTTATTGCCGATGGTTGTCACGTTGCTGCTCCCTACGCCGGAATTACCCGGACAGGTTCGGCGGTCGGCGGCGCCGGGTCTCACCCAGCCGCCCTCTCAGCCCACTTCGGTGCGAGCTCCCGCGATCTAAAGTTGTCGCGGTCCACCCTAACGAACAACTGCATACGGGATTCCGTGGGGCGCGTCACGTCCGCCGGTTGACCGGAGCCGGTAGCGTTCGGGAATGCGCGACCTCGTGTACCCGCCGGTGATCGGCTTCGCGAAGACGGCGTTCAAGGTGCTGGACCTGAAGTTCCAGCTGACCGGGACGGAGAACGTGCCGCGGACCGGCGGCGCGGTGATCGCGATGAACCACATCTCGTACGTCGACTTCGTGCTCGGCGGGTTCGGCGCGCTGCCGAGCAAGCGGCTGGTGCGGTTCATGGCCAAGGAGGTGCTGTTCCGCAGCCGGGTCTCCGGATCGCTGATGCGCGGGATGCACCACATCCCGGTGGACCGCGCGGCCGGTACGGCGTCGTACCGGCAGGCGATCGAGTACCTGAACGCCGGCGAGGTGGTCGGCGTGTTCCCGGAGGCGACGATCAGCCGGTCGTTCGAGCTGAAGGAGTTCAAGTCCGGCACGGTCCGGATGGCCGCCGAGGCCGCCGTACCGGTGCTGCCGATGATCCTGTGGGGGACGCAGCGGATACTGACCAAGGACCATCCGCGCGACTTCTCCCGGCACCGGACGATCGCGATCACCGTCGGCGAGCCGATCACGGTCACCGCGGACGACGACCCGGCCGAGGCGACCGCGCACCTGCGCTCGACCATGGCCGGCATGCTCGACCGCACCATCCGGGCCTACCCCGAGCGGCCCGCCGGCGCCTGGTGGCTGCCGGCCTCGTACGGCGGGAGCGCGCCGACGCCCGAGGAGGCCGAGCGGCTGGACCGGGAGGAGCTGGCCCGCCGGGCGGCCCGGAAGAAGTAGTCGGCTACCGGACAGGACCTTGACCCCGGTACGGCGTGGGGGTACTAAGAGCACTTGTTGGAAGTAGCAGGTACCTGGGGGGTCCCTGTGTCTCGGCCGCGTGGTGGCGCGCGTGGCCGTCGTACTCAGGTGGGCGGGGGAAGCGTTGGTGAAGTCACCCGAAGAGCTGCATCTCTTCGAGCCGGGGATACTGACCGTGGCTCCGCACGTCGCGGAGGAGATCCCCGATGTCGGCGCGTTCTTCCTCGACTGGGCGGTCCGGGGCCTGACCTCGGGGCAGGCCCGCGAGGTGGAGTCCGCGATCAACGGGCGGCGCTGCCAGAACGGCTGGTTCCCGCTGGAGAGCCTGGACACCATCGGCAGCCGCGGCTTCTGGCGTGGCCCGCTGACCTACCTGGCCCGGATGACCGCCGACGACGGCGCGATCGTGCAGGACTGGGCCGCGAGCGGGCTGGACGGCGAGAACCGGAGCAAGCTCGAGGCGACCGCGGACCACCTGCTCTTCCAGCAGGGCCATGCAGCCGCGGCCACCTGGGTGGTGGCGGTGCGGCCGCAGGCCTACCTCGACCTGGCCGAGCTCGGCGACCGCCTGGCCGCCACCTGGGAGCTCAACCTCGGCGCCATCCGCCCCAAAGACGTGGCCAAGGCCGTACGCCGCTGGAACCGCTGACCGGGGTCACTCCAGGATGAAGTGGGCCAAGCCGTAGCAGAGCGCGGCGACCGCACCGGCGGCGGGGATGGTCAGGACCCAGGCGGTGACGATGCCGCGCGCGACGCCCCAGCGGACTGCGGACAGGCGCTTGGTGGCGCCGGCGCCCATCACCGCGGAGGTGATCGTGTGCGTGGTGGAGACCGGCGCATGCAGGCCGATCGCCATCACGTACAGGACGGTCGCGGCGACCGCCTCGGAGGCGAAACCGCGGGCCGGGTCCAGGTGGATGATCCGGCGGCCCAGCGTCCGCATGATCCGCCAGCCGCCGGAGTACGTCCCGAGCGAGATAGCGGTCGCGGCGGCCAGTTTGACCCACAGCGGGATCCCGTCGCCCTCCTGGACGTACCCGGTGGTGAGCAGGGCCAGGAAGATCACGCCCATCGTCTTCTGCGCGTCCTGCAGACCATGGCCGAGCGCCATCGCGGCGGCGGACAGCGACTGGGACAGCCGGAAGCCCCGGGTCACCTTGCCCGGGTGGGCCCGCCGGAACACCCAGAGGATCGTGAGCATCAGGACGAACGCGCCGAGGAAGCCGACTGTCGGCGACAGCACCATCGGGATGACGACCTTGTCCAGGATGCCGGACCACAGCACCGTGCTGGCCGAGGCGAGCCCGGCGCCGACCAGGCCGCCGATCAGAGCGTGCGACGAGGAGCTGGGCAGGCCGAAGTACCACGTGATCAGGTTCCAGGTGATCGCGCCGACCAAGGCGCTGAGCACAACCACCAGCCCGTGCTCACCGGACGGCACACTGATGATGCCCTTGCCGACCGTCTCGGCGACCTCGGTGCCGAGCAGAGCCCCTACGAAGTTCATCACCGCGGCCATCGCCAGCGCCACCCGCGGGGTCAGCGCGCGGGTCGAGACCGAGGTTGCGATCGCGTTCGCCGCGTCGTGGAAGCCGTTGGTGTAGTCGAACACGAGCGCGATGACGACCACCGCGACGACGAGCGCGAGCTCCACGCTCAGCTCTCCTTGACGGCGATCTGCTCGACCGTGTTCGCGACGTGCTCGAAGGCGTCGATCGCGGCCTCCAGCAGGTCGACCACGGTCTTCACCTTCATCACCGTCAGGGCCTCGTACTCGCCGCTGAACAGCTTGGCGATCAGCCGCCGGTGCACGGCGTCACCGGTGTTCTCCAGCCGGTTGATCTCGATCCAGTACTCGGCCAGGTCCTTCATGGTGCGCAGCCGCGGCATCGTCTCGGCGGTCAGCTGGGCGGCCCGCTGCAGCACCTCGATCTGCTCGGCGATCTCCTCCGGCAGCTTCTCCAGGGCGAACAGGTGGACGGCGTCCACCGCCTCCTCCATGTAGTCCATGACGTCGTCGAGGTCGGAGGCCAGCCGGTAGATGTCCTCGCGGTCGAACGGCGTGACGAACGTCGAGTTCACCCGCCGGATGATCGAGTGCGTGGTCTCGTCCGCCGCGTGCTCGGCGTCCTTCATCTGGGCGGCGATCTGGTGGCTCGACGAGAGCCCGGTTCCCGCCGTACTGCCGAGCAACTCGGCCAGGATCCGTGATCCGTCCACGAGGTGGTTGGCGGACTCGGTGAAAAGGTCGTAGAACGTCGGGTCGTTCGGACGCAGACGTAACGGCACTTCAAGCTCCGGGTGAACGAGGGACAAACCGTGAACATGCTAGGGGGAACGGACCGTTGACGCGGCATCCGCCTGGCCAACGTACCGCGTCGCGGTGAACTCGGCTGCCTGGACACCACCGGCGAGTAACCGATCGGTCTCAGCGCGTGAGCACGGCGTAGAGGTCGAAAAGCCCCACCACGAGCACCAGACCGGCTGCCGCCCGGAGCACCCGTTGGTGGCCGAGGGCATGCACCGGCGCGCCCTTCGTACGGCGGTAGACGGCGCTCACCGCGGCCCAGCAGGCCAGCGACAGGACCAGTACGACGACGCCGAGGCCGGTGCGGACGTCCGACGTACCGTGGCCGGAGGCAAGCAAGAGGATCCCGTTCGCAATCAGGCCGAGCGCAGTCCGCCGCCAGGCGAGCAGGGTCCGCTCCGGCTGCAGCCCGGGATCGCGGTTCATTCCCGCCACAGGCTGAAGACCAGGCCGATCAGGCCGACCACGATGATCGTTGCCCCCAGCACCACTGGGAGCCTGGTCACCGGGAGCCGGCCGCCGTTGCGCATGGCGGTCAGGTTCTGCTGCCAGCGGCGGAAGGCGCCGGCCGTGGTGACGATGCCTGCAGTGACCAGAACCACACCGATGATGCGGGCCGGCCAGCGATCCGGGCCGAGGTCGAGGAACTGCACTGCGGACAGCCCGCCCGCGTAGCAGGCCAGCGACGTCCGCAAGTACGCCAGGTACGTGCGTTCGTTCGCCAGCGTGAAGCGGTAGTCCGGTTCCTGCTCCTCTGTCATCCG
This sequence comes from Kribbella sp. NPDC050820, assembly GCF_040653975.1. Lineage (NCBI taxonomy): Bacteria > Bacillati > Actinomycetota > Actinomycetes > Propionibacteriales > Kribbellaceae > Kribbella > Kribbella sp. NPDC050820. The sequence goes on along the minus strand of NZ_JBFAHB010000003.1, from coordinate 43,411 downwards.
CAGCTCACCAGGCCGTGGCTCTCCTTGAGTGTCAGCACACGCCTCACGCTACTCGTCAGCTGCGCGGCGAAGGCCTTGTCCTGCTCGGCCTTGGAGACCAGAGCGTTCACCATCGTGGCGGTCAGCCCGGCCGTGGCGTTGATGACGATGTCCCCGCCGGCCGCGACGAATCGGGTCGCCCGTTGACCCGCCGGCACCGACGCCACCTCGGCAGCCGCCCCGACGTCGTCGGTGATCACCACACCGGCCCACTTCAGGTCACCGCGCACCATTCCCCGGATGACCGTCGGCGAGAACACCGCGCGGTTCCTCGGGTCGATCTTGGTGTAGGTGGCTGTGGCGATCATCACCATGTCGGCGCCGGCCTCGAGCCCGTCGGCGAACGGCTGCAGGTTCGCGTCACCGCGGACGGTGACATTGTCGACCACTCCGGACGAGAAGTCGGTGTTGCCGCGCACGCGCCCGAGTCCCGGGAAGTGCTTGACCGACGTCATCACGCCGGCCTGCTGCATGCCGCGGACGAATGCCTGCACCGGCGGCCCGACCTCCTCCGGCGTGTTGCCGTACTCACGGTCCAGCTCGCCGATCGGAGCGTTACTGTCCTTCTGCGAGCTTGGTACGACGTCGGCCACCGGCGCGAGGTCTACGTTGACCCCTGCCTGCTTGAGCTGGTTCCCCCACCCCTCGGCCTCAGCGGTGAGCTTGGAGCTGGACCAGCCGCCTTGCACAGTCGCTGAGGGGATGCGGTCGAAGCCGGAGCCCTTCAGCCGCTGGATCTGACCGCCTTCCTGGTCGGCGGCGATCAGTGGGCGGATGCCCTTGACCGTGGCGGCTGAGTTGACGGTGGCCATTGCCGTACGCGTGTGGGAGAGGCTGCCGCCGCTGCCGAGCAGCAGGATGCCGCCGGGCTTCTGCTTCTGCACGATGGGCCGCTGGGACGACGTCATGCCGTTCGCGCTGATGCCGGTCATGATCAGCTGGGCCGCCTGCTCCCTCAGCGTGAGCGCCTGCAGCTTCTGGTCTACACAGCTGACCGGAGTCGGCGTCGGCGTTGGCGTAGGGGTTGGTGTCGGCGTTGGGGTGGGGGTCGGGGTTGGCTCGCGGGTGATCGGCACTGACGATGACGGCACTGTGCTGGGGCCGGCGGTGGGTTCGTCGGTGTCGCTGCAGCCGGTCAGCAGGAGCGCCGTCAGCAGGACGGCTACTGCAGTGCGCTGCATGTCAGCGGCGCTCCCAGGCGGCGCGGTCGACCGTGTCACCCGAGTGCCTGGCCAACGTCGCGCAGATGTCGTAGAGGTGCTCGACCTGATCGTCGTCCAGCGCGTCGAAGATCGCCTTGCGGACCTCCTCGACATGACCGGGCGCGGTCTCGACCAGCTTCTGCCGTCCGAGGTCGGTCATGATCGCGACCTGGCCACGGCGGTCCGACTCGATGCCCTCCCGCCGTACCCAACCGGCCTGCTCGAGCCGGTTGACCGCGTGCGAGAGGCGGCTGCGCGATCCCTGCGTGGCCACGGCGAGCTCGCTCATCCGCAGCCGGCCGTCAGGCGCCTCGGACAGCCGGACCAGGATCTCGTAGTAGGTGTGCGGTATCCCTGCGTCGCGTTGCAGCTGCTGCTCGATCCGGGTGTTCACCACACGCTGCGCCGCGATGAACGCGCGCCACGCGTGCTGCTCTTTCTCGTTCAGCCACCGGGGTTCCGCCATCCCCGCAGCGTAGCGTTCCACCTGATCAGGAGTACGGCGAGCGCGCACACCAGCATGCCGATCACGGCAAGTGGTCCGATGGTCTCGCCAAACATCAGGAAGGCGAACACCATCGTGGTCGGCGGCACCAGGTAGAGCAGGCTGCTGATGCGGGTCGCACCGGACAGCCTGAGGTTGACCAGGTAGAGCCCCCAGCCACCACCTGTTGCCAGCAGCACCAGCCAGACCACGGCACCGTAGAACCCTGGTTCGTGCGGGACCGTCAGCTGGTCGGTCGACGCAGCCAGTGCGATGAAGAACACACCGGCGACGACGCTCTGCAGGCAGAGCGCGTCGAGTGAGCTCGTGCTGGGCTTGCGACGGCGATCGAGGCAGGTGCCGATGACAAGGCCGAGCAGGCCACCGAACGGCAGCAGGAACAGCAACGGCGAGCCGTGCAAGTCGTCTGCCACGACCAGACCGACTCCGACGACACCGATGACGAGACCGATCCACTGACGCCGGCTGACCGGCTCCCCGAGCAGCGGTCCGGCGACTGTGGCGATCAGCAGCGGCTGCAGTGAGCCGATGAGCGCGGTCACTCCGGCCGAGATGCCGTGGTCGATGCCGGTGAAGATCAGGCCGAGGTACACACACTGCGTGAGGAAGGCCATCCACACCTGGGTGGCCAGGTCCGCACGACTGATCGTCGGTCGCCGTACGGCCAGGATTGCCGCTCCGACCGCGCCTGCGACCAGGAACCGCCAGGCGAGCAGGTCGAAGGCGTTCGTGTACTCGGTGCCCCAGCGCGCGCCGATGAAGCCGCAGCTCCAGAGCACGACGAAGCCTGCGCCCGCGATCAACGGGAGGTAGCGCGTCCGCCGTACCGGGAGCGTCACAGTGGTCATGATCGGGAGAGTAACCACACCGGTCGGTATACTGTCAGTATGCTCGATCAGCAGGTGAGACTGCTCGTGGACCGCCGCGTGCCGGAGGCCACCCGGCTGACGCCGGCCGGCGAGCGGATCCTGGTCGCGGCGTCGACCTTGTTCTACGAGCAGGGCATCCGGGCGGTCGGCGTCGACACGATCGCGTTGGCGGCCGACGTGACGAAGAAGACGCTGTACGACCGGTTCGGCTCGAAGGACCGGTTGATTGCGGCGTACCTGGAGCGACGCGACCGGGTGTGGCACGAATTCCTGGATGAGCAACTCGCAGTCCGGCGTCCAGCGACGCCGGAAGACGTGATCCTGGCGCTGTTCGCGGCGCTGACGGACTGGGTCGCGGGCGCGCGGAACGGATGTGGCTTCATCAACGCCAGCGTCGAGCTCGCGTCCCCCGACCATCCGGCAATGCCGGTCATCGTCGGGCAGAAGCAGTGGATGCGGGCCGAGTTCGAGGCCCAGGCGACGCTGGCCGGTCTCGCCGACCCCTCCGAGCTCGCGGACCGTCTCCTGATCCTCCACGAGGGCGCGCTCGTCACCTACCGGGTGGCTGCGATGTCGCACGCGCCAGAGGTGGCTCAGCGGGCTGCCGCGGACTTGCTGGCCGGCTGGCCCAGGGCTTAGGTGCTGCTTCGCCTGGTGATGGTGAGTCCGACCAGGCGGGACACGACCATGGCGACGTACCCGAGCCCTGCGAGCTGCTCGAGCATGACGACCGACCTCCCCCAGGCTGTAACCGGGACGACGTCGCTGAGGCCGGTGCTGGACAGTGTGGTGAAGCTGAGGAACAGCAACTCCATCCAGGTCCGGTCGCTGGCGGGGTCGACCGCCGCGATGAAGCTGCCTGGCACCAGCACCTGCACGAAGGTGTAGACGTACGCGAACCCCCAAGCCACCAAGGTGAAGGTCGCACCGGTCGCGTAGAGCTCGTCGGTGCTGACCTCGTGGTCGGCCAGCATGTACCGCAGCAGGCTGTAGGCGGCGTAGAAGTAGAAGGCCGCGTGCAGTACGGCGGAGATGGCCACGACGGGCTGCGTGGGGTTGAAGGCGTCGACCAGCGAGAGGACCACGGCCGGAATGCCCAGGCCGATGCTGACCCAGGTCAGGCCGGGGGTGGAGCGAACCGAGAAGATCGCGAGCACCAGCACGAAGATGCCGAGGATCTCGAACGCGACGCGGCCGCCGCGGGAGCCCTCCATGGCCGGGTAGACCAGGACACCCAGCAACTGCACGAGCAGCAGGACCGCCGAAGGATGTCGTCGCGCGCTGGCGAACCAGGTCATTTGGTGTCGCCTTCAGCTGCCCGCTCTGCGTCTTCTTCGCGGGAGGCGATGATCGCGGCCCGGCGGGCGAGGCGGTGGCTGCGGCGGATCTCGGCCTCGCGCAGCCGGCGGCGGTCCTCGTCGGTCTCCGGCATGACCTGCGGGACCTCGCGGGGCTTCCCGTCCGCGTCGACCGCGACGAACACCAGGTAGGCCGACGCCACGTGCACCTCCGGCCCGACGGAGTCCCACCGGTCGGCCGTGATCCGTACGCCGACCTCCATCGAGCTGCGTCCGGTCCAGTTGACCTGGCCGCTGAAGTGGACCACGTCGCCGACCCGGACCGGCACCAGGAACGTCATCTCGTCCATCGACGCGGTCACCGCGGCCCCACCGGAGTGCCGCGCCGCGACCACGCCGGCGACCGAGTCGACCAGCGTCATGATCACGCCGCCGTGCACGGTGCCCAGCAGGTTGGTCTCGTTCTGGGCGGTGATGTGCGACAGCGACAACCGGGTCACCGAGGTAGGCCGCGACGACGGCGTGCTGGTCATCCTGCTCGTCTCCTCCGGGATCCGACGGGTGTTGCCGCAGACTATCCCGGGCGGTTGTCCACAGGTTCGGAAAGACCGGCCGGAACGGGTGCCATTCCTCGTACTTTCTCTGCCGAGGAGGTGGCCACGATGACCATCGACAGCTCCACCGAACGTGCCCAAGGCAACCACTCCGACCGGCCCCACCCGGTCCTGATCCCGCTCACCCGCGGCCAGGCCGCGCGGTTCGTGCGGCTCGGCCTGACCGCCGCAGCCCACCTCGGCCTCGACCTGACCTACGAGGGCGGCGCGGCTCTCGTCCCGGTCGCACCGACCGCGGACAGCCCGGTGCTCGGCCTGAGCAACCTGGCCCGCCGGGTGTCCAAACACGCCGAGAATCGCTGGCCGGAGTTGATCGAGGACCATTTCACCCAGGTGCTGCACCGCCTGCGCCACGGTCCGCCTCGGCCGCCCGACGATCCAGAGCGGGAGCTGATCCAGCGGCTCGTTCCGCGCCGCTCGCTCCCCGGCGAGTGGGGCGCGGACCGGGTGGACTACCTGCCCGGCCTGCTGTCCGTGCCCGCCACTGCCCAGGACGGCGTCGTGACGATGTACCTCGACCCGGGCGACTTCGGGCTGACCTGGTCGGATGCCGAACGTATTGGCCTGGCCAACCTGCGTCGTCTCGAGGACCACGTCGAGTACGTCGAGCACGACGGCATCACCATCGCGCTGGTCACCGGCAGCATCTTCTCCGCGTCCCGGGCCCTGGTCCTCGACACCGTCCTGCGCGAGTCCCTCCACCTCGAGCTTCCGGAGTACGGCGTGCTCGCCGCCGTCCCCGCCCGCGACCTGCTCCTGATCCACGTGATCCGCGACCTGTCCGTCATTCCGGCCCTGGGCCTGATGCTCAACCTCGCGGCCCGCTCCTACACCAACGATCCGGGGCCACTGTCCCCCGACGTCCACCTGGTCACGCCCACCCTCGAGTGGCATCCCGCCACCACGTCGTCCCCCGACCGCACCCCGCTCCGCCTGTCGCCTCAACTCGACGCCCTCGCCAAGGTGGTCGCCCGCAAAGAGCCCCCACCCGCTGCTAGGCCGGTGGTGTGAAGTGACCAGGCCAGTCGGAGTGGCGGATTCGGGTGATGTCGCGGATCTCGCCGAGGGTCGACCATTCGTCCTTGCCCAGGCGGGCCAACGGGCGCAGCAGCCGGACCTCCGGGTGTCCGTCGACCATCACCGCGGCGTCGACCGCGAGGTGGCGGACCCGGCCGATCACGACGGTCGAGTCGCCCAGTTCGAGGGTGGTGTGGAGGGTGCATTCGATGGCCACCGGGGACTCCGCAACCCGGGGCACGGCGACGGTGCGGGACGGTTCGGTGGTCAGCCCGACGGCTTCGAACTCGGAGATCTCCGCCGGGAAGTTCGTCCCGGTCGCGTTGATCTGCTCGAACAGCGGTTCTGCCGCGAAGTTCACCACGAACTCGCCGGTCGACTCGACGTTGTTCAGGCTGTCCTTCCGCCCGACCGAGGTGAACTGCACCATCGGCGGCTGCACACACGCCACGGTGAAGAACGAATGCGGCGCGAGGTTCAGCACGCCGTCGGCGGACCGGCTCGACACCCACGCGATCGGCCGGGGCACCACCACGGAGTTCAGCACCGCGTAGAACTCCCGCCGCCCGAGCGCTTCCGGATCCAGATCGACACGCACGCCCGCAGTACATCAAATGCGGAGGACGCATCGCGCCCGGGCACGAGGATCGTGGGACGGACCACGCGACGACGAAGGGGGCATGGCCCGGTCAATCACCCGCACCGGACGATGACGCAGGGGCCTGAGACTCCGACGATGGCCACCTGGCCAGTGCCGTACGTCGTGCTCCACACGTGTGGCGTGCCTCGGTGCCGTGATCGGAACAGGGACATGACGGAGCGACGCGAGGTCTACGAAACGCTCGATCTGGCGCTGCGCGTCGGCGAGGTCCTCCTGTCGTCCGGGGCCGGGGCAGCCGACGTGGCGGCGGCCATGCTGGAGGTGACCCGGGCGTGCGGGGTGCGCGACGTGACCGCGGACGTGACGTTCGTGGACCTGACCCTCCGGCACCAGCCGACCAGCCACGCGCCCGCCGCCATTCAGGTTCGCCGGGTGACCTGGCGCCCGCTCGACTATGCGAAGCTGATCGAGGTCGACGAGACGGTGAGCAGCCTCGTCGCCGGAGATATCACCCGGTCCGAGGCTCGTGACCGGTTTTCCCGGATCGTTTCCACCGGCCACCGCCGGCGCCGCTGGGCGGTGACCCTCGCCTGGGGCCTGATGGGAAGTGGCATCGCGCTCACGCTGGGCGGCAGCCCGCTCGTGTGCCTGCTCGCCTTTGTGGCGGCCTGCGCGATCGACGGAACCCAACTGCTCTTGCCCCTGCACCGCATCCCGGCCTTCTACCAGCATGCGGCGGGAGGCTTCGTGGCCACACTCATCGCGGTCACCGCCTCGGCCACGGAGCTCGACGTGGACCCGTCCCGCGTGGTCACCACAGGGATCGTCATGCTCCTGGCGGGAGTCGGCATCATGGGTGCCACCCAGGACGCCCTGAACGGCTTCCCGGTCACCGCCAGTGCCCGGTTGATCGACGCCGTGCTGAACACCGCGGGCATCATCGCCGGGGTGGGGGCCGGGCTCACCGTCGGCGACCTCCTCGGGGTGGGCCTGACAGCCTTCACTCCCGGCGCGGCCGGCCTGGCGGAGGTCGGGGTCACCGTGTTCGGCGCCGCCCTGGCCGCTGCGGCCTTCGCGTTCGCGTCGTACGCACCGCTGCGCGCCGTGGTGGCGGTGGCACTGGTCGCGGCGCTCGGGCAGGGGGTCCTGCTGGCCGTCGACAGCTCTGACGTCGGCCGAACCTGGGGTTCGGCGGTCGCTGCCGTCACCATCGGCGCAGTCTGCTATCTCGTCGCAGGTCGTTTCCGGGTCCCGCCGCTTGTCGTGGTGGTCCCCGCAATCGTGCCGCTCCTGCCGGGACTCGACATCTACCGCGGTCTCGCTCTCTTTGCGGAGGGCAAGGACGGCGTGATCGAGTTGGCCGCCGCGCTCGCCACCGCGCTGGCGCTCGCAGCTGGCGTGATCCTCGGTCAGTACCTGGCACGGCCGCTCAAGCGTGAGGCGCGTCGATTGGAGACCCGGCTCGCGGGCCCACGCATGGTCGGCGCGTTCCGGCGTCGTGGTGCCCACAACACGTAGCCTGCACCCACGGCGGGCGACGCACGAACAGGGTCACGAGTTGGAGGCCACAGCGGGGCGGCTCTGTCGTTGCCAGTGGTCGCTGAGAATGACCCCGGCCGCGATCGCCAGGGCGACGGTGGGGACCTGGAGGGCGAAGTCCGCCAGGTTTTCCAGCCCGGTCACTACGTCTCCGCCGAGCAGCGAGGTTGCGCCCCGGACGCCGAGCCCGCCAACCGTGAGGACGAAGAACCCGCCCAGCAGCAGGACGAGGCGCGGGGGGCGTCGGGGGTGTGCGCCCACCAGGTTGGCGCAGGCACCGAGGGCGGCACCGGCCACGAGTGTGCCGATGACCGCACCGGCGAGGTAGGTGACTCCCTGCTGGACGAGGAAGGTGCCGATGACGCCGGGCACCAGCCAGACGAGCACGCCGGGTTCAGCGTTGAACGCGAGTACCAGGCCGAGGGAGAACACCACCCACCCGGCCAGGATGATGACGAAGGGAAGCTCCGGCGCAGGCAGCGTCTCGACGAGCGCGTCTCCTCTGCCGGTGACGCCGGTTGCCGCGACGATGCCGATCACGATCAGGCCCAGGGTGACGAACCCGAACACGAGCCGGATCGACCCCGCGGTGAGCCGGCCGCCCAGAAGCTCTGCGGCGGCTGCGGACAGGGTGTCGCCGGGGACCACGATGAACAGTGCCGGCAGCACCATGAGCGTTACGCCCGTGCGTTGGGCGAGGCCCGACATCACGGTGAGCCCCAGCGTCGTCACGATGAAGGCTCCGAAGAACGGGAGCAGCCCCTCCAGGGGGCGCCCGGCGGTCAGGACGACGAGCAAGCCCATGACCAGGCCCAAGAGGGCGGCCGCGCCCGCCTCGCCCCAGGTCGCCACCACACTCGGGGCGAACCCCGCCGCGAACAGCGCTACCCCGAGCACCCGCGCCCACGCGGGCCAACGGGGCTTCGACTGCGCGATCGCGTCGAGGCGACGGCACGCCTCGTCGGGGTTCATCGGCTGATGCTCTGCCTGGACGAGAAAGCGCTTGAGGGCAGCGACCCGGTCGAGCCGGAAGATACCGGGGGCCGCCCGCACCACCGCCGCCCGGCCGACTTCCCCGGACGACCGCTCGGTCAGAACGATCTGCTCGGGAAGGACGACCAGGTCAACACCGACGCCGTAGGCCGAGGCGACCTTCGCGACTGAGCGCTCCAGCGTCTCGACGCCCTCGGCACTGGACTCCAGGGCGAGCCGGGCGACGCGGAGCACGACGTCGAACGCGGTCACGTCGCCGCCGATCTCAGCTACCCATGGCAGCGTGGCACCGGAGGAACAGAGCCTCGGTCGGTCTGTCGGCTGCGCTCACATGTGGCCGCTGGCACCCCACCCGCCCTGCTCTTGACCTGCACTGCGTCGTTGCCCATGCGCTTCCTTCCCCGTGACCAGGCGGAGCCGGAACCAACGGTAGGCCGGACGCCCCGCAGCAGCCTCACCCACTGCGGACGACCCGCGGCACAAGGATCATGGGGCGGATCACGCGACGACGAGGGAGGTCCAAGTGGGCGTGGACGACGAGTTCCTGGGCCGTGTCACCGAGATAGGCCGGCGGCATGGCGCTTCGCCGGAGCAGGTGACCGAGGTGGCGGGTGGCGTCGCCAACCGCGGATTCGTGCTCGGCGACGCATTGTTCCTCCGAGTCGCGCGACCGGGATTCGAGGACGACCTGCAGAAGGAGGCCGGCGTCGTCCCCGTCGCGCGGTCGGCCGGCGTCCTGACTCCGGCGATCGTCGAGTACGACGACAGCCGAGGGCTGATCGATGCGCCGTACGTCGTGATGGAACGCGTGCACGGGATCGAGCCGACCGAGGTGCCGGCCGGCCTGGCGGAGCAACTGGCCGTGCTGCACGGCATCGAGGAGACCGACCTTCCCGGCGTACCGCAGGACGACAGTCGCGATCCGTGGCAGACGGTCGACGATCTGGCGGAACGCGGCTACCTCGACCTCGAGACGGCGAACTGGCTGAGCGACTGGTTCACCCGGCTGGCCGACCGGTTCGACCGGAACCAGCCGAAGGTGCTGATCCACGGAGATGTTGCCGCGCACAACCTTCTCGCCGGGCCGGACCGCGAGCTCCGGGCCCTGATCGACTGGGGCGACGCGGCCTGGGCACCCCGCGCCATGGACTTCGCCAAACTCCCCCTCGAGCAGGTCGCCGCCATCCTCCCCGACTACATCCGCCGGACCTGCACCTCCGGCACCGGACGCCCGGCCGCGCGGGAGGACGAGGTAGCCGCGGCTACCCTCTGGTTCCACCTGCACTGGGGCCTCGGCAAACTGACGGCGAACCCCTGGCCCGGCCAGCGCCACTGGACCGCACCCCCGGCGAGCCGCATCCTGGCCCTTCTGAGGTTCGTCACCACCAACCCGCCTGCGCCCTGGTCGGCCCTGACCTGACCCAGCCTGATCAAGAAGGCCGGGTTCTGGGTGTCAGTGATCGGGTTTCTGCTGTAAAACAAGGGAGTTTGAACTTGTCGTGACATGAGGCAGACTGAGGTCTCGTGACTGATTACGTAGCCGCTCAGGACCGGTACGACGACCAGATGGCCTACCGGCGGACGGGGCGCAGCGGGTTGATGCTGCCGGCGATCTCGCTCGGGTTGTGGCACAACTTCGGCGACGACAAGCCGTTCGCCACGCAGCGCGACATCCTGCGCCGGGCGTTCGACCTCGGCGTCACGCACTTCGACCTGGCCAACAACTACGGTCCGCCGTACGGCTCCGCGGAGACGAACTTCGGGACGCACTTCGCCCGCGACTTCGCCAAGTACCGCGACGAGCTGATCCTGTCGACCAAGGCCGGCTACGACATGTGGCCGGGTCCCTACGGCCAGGGCGGCGGGTCGCGGAAGTACCTGCTCGCCTCGCTGGACCAGTCGCTGAGCCGGATGGGCCTGGACTACGTCGACATCTTCTACTCGCACCGGTTCGACCCGGACACCCCGCTCGAGGAAACGATGGGCGCGCTGGACGCCGCGGTCCGCTCGGGCAAGGCGCTGTACGCCGGGATCTCGTCGTACTCGGCGGACCGGACCCGGGAGGCGGCCCGGATCCTGCAGGAGCTCGGGACCCCGCTGCTGATCCACCAGCCGTCGTACTCGATGCTGAACCGCTGGATCGAGGAGGACCTGCTGGACACCGTCGGTGAGCTCGGGGTCGGCGTGATCGCGTTCTCGCCGCTGGCGCAGGGTGTGCTCACCGACCGCTACCTGGACGGCGTCCCGTCGGACTCCCGCGCCGCGCAGGGCAAGTCGCTGAACCCGGACTCGCTCACCGAGGACACGCTGAAGCACGTCCGCGCGCTGAACGAGATCGCCAAGGAGCGCGGCCAGTCCGTCGCCCAGCTCGCCCTCGCCTGGACGCTGCGCGACGACCGCGTCACCAGCGCCCTGATCGGCGCCTCCAGCGTGGCCCAGCTCGAGAACAACCTGGCCGCGGTGAACAACCTCAAGTTCACCCCCGAGGAGCTCGAGGCCATCGACGCCGACGCCGTCGAAGCCGGCATCAACCTCTGGAAGAAGAGCTCCGACGCCTGACGCCCCTGCATTACCCGCGAGACCCCGCCCGGGTTCGACCGACAAGGTCGAACCCGGGCGTTTCAGTTACCAGGGATCCAGCTGGGTGCCTGCAAGATGGCTACTTGGAGGTGGTCTTGTGGGTGAGGGGTTGTCGGGACGGCTCTTGGCAGTGGTCGAGGCGTTGCCGCTGCGGGTGGGGATGCGCGTGCTGGAGGTTGGGTGTGGGCCAGGCGCTGCGGCGCGGGAGGTGGCTCGGCGAGTGGCCGGCGGCGCGGGTGGGTCGGCCGGGTCGGGTGGGTTTGTGCTGGGGGTTGATCGGTCGGGGAACGCGGTTCGGTTGGCCGAGGCGGGGTCGGGGGAGCTGATTGCCGCTGGAGTGTTGGGGTTTCGGCAGGTGGCGGTCGAGGAGTTGGAGTTGGGCCCGGGTGAGGCGGGGTTCGACCTGGTGTTCGCGGTGCGGGTGGGGGCGCTGGACGGGCGGCACCCAGAGTTGGAGCAGGAGGCCCGGCGGCGGATCGCAGCGGTGTTGAGGCCGGGTGGGCGGTTCTTCGTCGACGGTGGCGACCCGCTACGGGAGGTCCAGCTTTGACGGGTGGCGGGCCAGGGGTGTCACCTGGATCCGCATGTACGGGAACAGCGGCAGGCTGGACAGCACCGAGTGCAAGGTGTCGTTGGAGTCGACGTCGAACACGCTGAAATTCGCGTACTCGCCCACGATCCGCCACAACTGCGGCCACACACCGGCGCGCTGCAGCTCCAGCGCCCGCTCCTTCTCCCGCGCGACCAAGTCGGCCCGCACCTCCGGATCGAGATCCGGCGGCAGCGAGACGTCCATCCGGACATGGAAGAGCATGCTCAGTCCTCCCGACTCAGCCCGGTACGGCGAAGCGCCGCAACCGCATCCAGGTCGAGCTCGACACCGAGCCCCGGCCCGTCCGGCAGGTGCAACGCGCCGTCCGCGTAGCGCAACGGCGTACGAAGGATCTCCTCGGCGAACAGCTTCGGGCCGAAGAGCTCGCTGCCCCACGTGACCCCCGGCGCCGCGCATGCCAGCTGCAACGAGGCGGCCGTCCCGATCCCGGTCTCGATCGAGGTGCCACCGTGACACGGAATCCCCGCCGCGGCAGCGATCGCGACGATGTCCCGGGCCCGCCGCAGTCCGCCGACCTTCGTCGTCTTCATCGACCACACGTCGGCCGCGCGCAGCTGCACCAGCCGGAGCGCGTCGACCGGCGTACGCAGGCTCTCGTCCGCCATCACCGGGATCGGCAGCAGCGCGTTGAGCTCGGCCAGCGCCTCCACCTGCTCCCCCGGCACCGGCTGCTCGATGAGCTCGACACCGGCCGCCGCAAGGCGCGGCAGATAGGTCCGGGAAGTGCTCAGATCCCACCGAGCATTGAGATCCACCCGGACGCCGGCCGACCCGCCCAGCTTCTCGGCGATCGCACAGATCCGGCGGGTGTCGGCCTCCGGGTCGAGAGCACCCATCTTGAGCTTGAAGGTCTTGTGCTCACCGGACTCCAGTTTGCCCAGCGCCTCCTCGACCACCACCTCCTCGGGCTCGGCGCCGAGCGCCCAGGTCACGTCGATGCTCGTCCGGGCGAGGCCGCCCAGCAACGTGTGGACCGGGACACCCAACGTCCGCGCCCACGCGTCGTGCAGGGCGACCTCGACCGCGGTCTTCGCGTACAGGTTGGCGTTGACGTGGTCCGCGATGTCCCGCCACACCGCCTCGATCCGGTCGACGCGGGCGCCGGGCAGCAGCGGGGCGACGTACGTGTCGAGGGTGACCTTCATCGACTCGACCGACTCGCCGCCCCACCAGGGCCCGCCGGGCACCACGCCTTCACCGACGCCGACCACGCCGCCGCGGGTGTGGACGAACGCGAGCAGGACCGGTTGCGCCGTCATCGTGACCCGGGCGAACTTGTGCGGGCGCCGCAGCGGCACGTCGATGATGACGGTCTCGAGCCGCTCGACGACCAGGTCGTCCTCGGACACGGAGGTCTCGGAGCTGGACACAATGGTGCCTTTCACAACGAAGTAGCAGAGAACGACGAAGTAGCAGGGAACGTGGCGGGGATCAGACCGGCTCGAGCTCGAAGTCGTACGTCGCCCGCCGGGTGCCGGCGCCGTCGTCGACCGGGTCGAGGATCAGCTCGGGCTTGGTCGCCTCGGCGACGTCGGAGTCCAGCCACTCACCACCGGCGAAGTACAGCTGCGTCGTGATCGTCCGGTGCCCGTCCGCCCGCACCATCAGGTGCAGGTGCGCCGGACGCCACGGATGCCACCCGGCGGCCTCGATCAGCTTGCCGGTCGGCCCGTCGGTCGGGATCTGGTACGGCGCCGGCTGCACGGTCCGGATCGCGAAGCGGCCATCGCCGTCGGTCACCACCGTGCCCCGAAGGTTCCCGTCCGGAAGGTGCGGCGCGAACCCCGAGTAGTAGCCGTCGGCGTCCGCGTGCCAGATGTCCACCTCGGCGCCGGCCAGCGGCGTCCCGTCGAGGTCCCGGACCTGACCGCTCAGCACGAGCGGCTCGCCCTTCTCGTCCGGCCGACGCGGAAGCTCGCAGGACGCGTCGAGCCGCACCTGGTCGGGCAGGTAGTACGGGCCCTCGATCGTTCCGAGCGTCCCGCGCTGCGACGTGGCCGCGACCTCCTCGACCACGTGCTCCACGAACACGTCCATGAACAGCGGCCACTCACCGACCTCACCGACCTCCATCAGCCACGCCTTCGCGGCCTGGAACTCCGGATAGGTGACGTTGTGCTCGCGGATCGCCGCATGCACGCCCTGGAGTACGGCGGTCACCACCGCACTCACGCGCTCGGGCGACGACCCGGCGTCGGCCAGCGCCTTCGCCTTGAAGTTCGAGCTCGCACTCGCGCCGGAGCCGGCGGCGGTCGGGGAATCCTGCACAGTAGTCATGATGCGCTCCTTCAGCGATTCAGGATCCGGCTGACGTCGGTGGGGTTGATCAGGTCGGGGACGGTCCAGCCGTCCAGGTCGTACTCGGCGAGCATCGTCTCGGCGAAGCCCTTCATCGCGGCGGTCTCGCCCTGGGCCTCGGCGGCGAACAGGATCTCGGCCTTCACGTTCTCGTGGTTGCCGGAGTAGTTGCGCTCGTACAGCTCGTGCCGGCCGCCGAACTCGGTGCCGACCGCGTCCCACAGCGCCTTCATCAGCTTGGTCCGCTCGACCGCGTCGTACCCGTTGGAACCGCGGACGAAGCGGTCCAGGTACGGGCGCACCTCGGGGGTCTTGAAGTCGACCGCGTTGGAGTTCAGGTAGATCAGCCCGGACGCCACGTCCTGCTGGATGATCTCCTTCACCCGCGGGTAGCCGCTGATCATGAACTGCCGGTAGACCAGGCCGTAGTCCAGCTTCGGCAGCACGGTCCCGTTCGGGCCCGGGTCCGGGTTCATCGTCATCGCGTCGGCCAGCGCGCGGAACAGGTTCCGCCAGCCGATCACCTCGCCGACCCGGGTCTGCACCCCGCGGAAGTCCTTGCTCCCGGTGCATTCCAGTGCCTTGAGCAACAAACCGGCGATGAAGTCCAGCTTCACCGAGAGCCGGACGCAGCCGTGGAAGGTGAACCGCGGGATGAACCCGGACTGCGGGAAGAACCCGTTGATCTTGTCGACGTCGCCGTACAGGAAGATGTTCTCCCACGGCACCAGCACCTTGTCGAAGACGAAGATGGTGTCGTTCTCGTCCATCCGGCTGGACAGCGGGTAGTCGAACGGGCTGCCCATCACGTCGGCCTGCATGGTGTACGACGGCCGGCAGATGAGCTTCACACCAGGAGCGCTCATCGGCACCGTGCAGATCAGCGCGTACTCCTTCTTCTTGATCGGCAGGCCGTAGTGCGCGATGAAGTTGTAGTTGGTGATCGCCGAGCCGGTCGCCACCACCTTCGCGCCGGACACGATCACGCCGGCGTCGGTCTCCTTCTCGACCCGCATGAAGATGTCGCCGGCCTCGTCCGGCGGCAGGTTGCGGTCCACCGGCGGGTTGATGATCGCGTGGTTCCAGTACAGGACCTTCTCCTGCGACTCCTTGTACCAGCGCTTCGCGTTCTCCTCGTACGGCGCGTAGAAGTCGGTGTTCCCGCCGAGAGTGCCGAGGAAGCTGGCCTTGTAGTCGGGGCTGCGGCCCATCCATCCCCAGGTCTGGCGGGCCCAGTGCTCGATCGCAACCCGGTCCTTCTGCAGGTCGGCGGAGCTGTGCGGGGTCCGGAAGAACGGGTGCGTGTAGCCGCCGTTGCCGGTGTCGGTCGGGACGGTGATCTCGTCCTTGGTGGCCGGGTCGTGCAGGGCGTCGTACAGCCGGGCGGTCATCCGGGTGGGGTTGCGGAACGCCGGGTGCTCGGTGACGTCCTTGACCCGTTCGCCGTAGATCCAGATCTCCCGGTCGTCGCGGATCGAGTCGAGGTACTCGGCGCCGGTCATCGGGCGCGTCGTCGGGGCAGTTTCCTGCTCGACCGAAGCAGCCGTGGTCGTGGTCATGGAAGGTCCTTTCAGGCGTGGGCCGCCGCGGCGAGCGGCGTGAAGACGGCGCTGGCGTCGAACCAGCCGCGGTCGGGGCAGTCGAGGGAGCCGGACCAGTGGGACTCGACCGGTCCGAGGTAGCGGAACCGGCCGCCGTGGAACAGCAGCGGGTCCCGGGTGGTGATGGCGACCGCGGCGACCTCACCGATCACGATGAGGTGGTCGCCGCCGTCGTACGTCCGCCACGGCCGGCACGAGATCGTCGTGGCCGCGCCCTCGAGCAGCGGAGCGAGCGGACCGTCGACCCAGCCGGGCGTGCGGTCGGCGGGCCGCCCGGCGAAGTGCCAGGCGACGTCGAGCTGGTCGTCGGCGAGCACGTTGATCGCGAACGGCTTGCCGGCCAGGTACTGGCAGGCCTTCGAGGACCGGGTCAGCGTGACCTGGGCCAGGGCCGGCTCGAGCGAGACTGCGGTGAAGGCGTTCACGGTGGCGCCGTGCGGACCGCCGTCGTCGCTGACGCAGGTCACCACGGTCACGCCGGTGGCGAACTGGCCGAAGGCGTTGCGGAGCTCTCGTGAGTCCATCGTGCGTCACCTCCTTGTACGCTGTGCGTACAATCTGTACGCGGTGCGTACGGCTCACCATGACGTCGGCGGCACTCGACTGTCAAGAGCTCAACTACAAAAGAAGGAGGCTGCGAGAATGACCGCCATGAGCGAGGAGCGTGACTTCATCCGCAGCATCGAGCGCGGGTTCGCCGTCCTGCTCGCGTTCGACGCCGACCACCCGACGCCGACCCTGGCCGAGCTCGCCACCGCGACCGGGCTCTCCCGTCCGGCGGTCCGCCGGATCCTGCTCACCCTGCAACGACTCGGGTACGTCGCCGCGCAAGGCAGCCGGTGGTCGCTGACCCCACGCGTGCTCACCATCGGACAGCACTACGCCGCCACCCACGGCTTCGTGGAGACCGCGCAACCCCACCTGCTCCGACTCGCCGAGGCGACCCAGGAATCCGCGTCGCTGGCACAGCTCGACGGGACCGAGGTCGTGTACGTCGCCCGTGTCCAGGTGCGCCGGATCATGAGTGTCGCCGTGGACGTCGGCAGCCGCGTTCCGGCGTACGCGACCTCGATGGGCCGGATCCTCACCGCGTGGGCGGACTCCGCGGTCGTCGACGCAGTCATTGCGGCCGGCCTGCCGCGGCTCGCACAGCGGACGATCACGGATCCCACGGTCTACCGCGACTCACTCCACAAGGTCCGCACGCAGGGCTTCGCGGTGGTCGAGTCCGAGCTCGAGGACGGCCTGCTGTCGGCGGCAGTCCCGGTCCGCGATCCGCGCGGCGGCGTCCTCGCCGCGCTCGCCTACTCCACGACGTCCGGGCGGATGACAGCCGAGAAGGTGGTGGCCACCGTCGTACCCCTGATGCTGGAGACCGCCGCGGCGATCACCGACGACCTCAAGCTGGTCGGGAACCCGCGTCCGGTGATCCCGGCCCGCGATGGCTTCTTCTGACCAGAGCCGTCAGTACGTCGAGCGCACGCAGCAAATGTGGAGCGTCGTCATCGGCGCGCGTCCCGACCACCAACTCGACCTGAGCGCGACCGGTCAACGGCCGATACGCGGCCCCCGGCACCCTGAGCTCCGCGACCGGCGCGGGCACCAGCGCCACACCTAGTCCGGCCGCCACGAACGTCACGAGCGTCGACGTCTCGGCAACCTCGTGCCGAACCCGAGGCTCGAACCCCGCCTCCCGGCACAACGCCAGCACGGTCCCCTGTAGCGCGGACCGGCCACCACCCGCATGCATCACGAAGTCCTCGTCCGCCAAGTCCCGCAAGCGCACTCGCTTCCGCGACACCAACGGATGCCCATCCGGTACGGCGACGATCAGCCGCTCGGCCCGTAGCGTCTCCAACCGCAGTCCCGCCTCGTCGACGGGCCGGCGCAGCAAGGCCAGATCGATCTGCCCCGCATGCAGAGCGGCAACCTGAGCCGGCGCCAGCATCTCCCCCTGGACAGCCACCTCGACACCGGGCAGCTCCTCGTGCAGCTTGCGCACCAGCGGTGGCAGCAGGCTGTACGTCGCCGAGCCCACGCACCCGATCACGAGCCGACCCTGCGATCCGGCCGCGACGCGCTGCGCCTCGAGACCCGCAACCGCGACCGCTGACAGGATCTCCCGCGCCCGCACGAGGTACGCCTCCCCCGCCGCGGTGAGCTCGACCCGCCGAGTGGTCCGCCGGAGCAGCCGCAAACCGAGCTCGCCCTCCAACTGACGGATCTGCTGCGACAACGGCGGCTGGGCCATGTGCAGCCGTGCCGCCGCCCGGCCGAAGTGCCGTTCCTCGGCGACGGCGACGAAGTACCGCAGGTGCCGCAGTTCCACCGATTCATACTCGCAGAGTCTTGATCGAGCCGAAATGGATACTTCTTCCTCTCGGTCCGGACTCCTACTGTCGGGGGATGAGCGCTGTCCCGGTCGACCACGTCGTCAGCGGGCGGGCCGACGGGCCGGTCGTCGTGCTGTCCAACTCCCTCGGCGCCACCTGGGCGATGTGGGACGCCAACCTGGCCGAGTGGGAGCAGCACTTCACCGTCGTCCGGTACGACACCCGCGGCCACGGCCGCTCCCCCGCGCCGCCCGGGCCGTACACGATCGACGACCTTACGGACGACGTCCTCGCCCTGCTCGACCACCTCGGCCTCGACCTGGTCCACTTCGTCGGTCTCTCGCTCGGCGGCATGACCGGTATGCGGTTGGCCGCCCGCGCCCCGGAACGGATCGACCGCCTCGTGCTGCTCTGCACCGGCCCACGTCTCGAGCCCGCGCACCTGTGGACCGACCGCGCCGCCACCGTCCGAGCCGAAGGTGCACAGGCGGTTGCCGAGACCGTCGTACGACGCTGGTTCACCACCGAGCGCCACGAGGAGCTCCGGGCCGAGGCGGAGAAGATGGTCGGATCGACGTCGAGAGAAGGCTATGCGGCCTGCTGCGAAATGATCGCGACGATGGATCTCCGGCCCGATCTGCCGTCCATCTCGGCGCCCACGCTGGCGATCGCCGGCGCCGACGATCCGGCCACTCCACCGCATCATCTGGAGCACATCGCGACCACGGTCCAGCGCGGCCGACTGCTCGTCGTACCGCGGGCCGCGCACCTCGCCAGCGCCGAGCGCGCCGACGTGATCACGCCGGCCGTCACCGACCACCTGCGGCGGTTGCACTCTGCGGTGGATGGGCACACGCTGGATTGAAGACCCCCTGGAGGTGGTTGTCATGACCGCTTCGACGCTCGAACTGGCCCTGACCTACGAACACGCCCGGATTCGTGAGCTGGCCGGTCCGGCTCAGCATCCGGCCGCCGCGCACCCGGAGCGCAGGCATCAGACCGACTGGTTCTACGCCATCGCAGCCCAGCACCTCGCCGCGGCCGAGGACGTCCTCCTCCCGCACGTCCGCCGCCTGCCCGACGGCGACGACCTGGTCACCAGGTACGTCGGCAACGCCAAGGAGCTGGAGCGGTCGCTGCGATTCCTGAAGGGACGCCAGTACGGCGACAGCCGCATGCAGGACCTGTCGTCGGACGAGGTGTGGCATTCGATCGACCGGCTGCTCGCCCAGCACGAGCTCATGGAGACCGCGTACAGCCAGCGGCTCAGCGAGCAGATGGACGACACCGAGGTCAACACGCTGACCGAGGAGCTGCTGGAAGCCGAAGAGGTGGCTCCGACCCGGGCACACCCGTACTCGCCACACACCGGTATGGCCGGGCGCCTCGCGCATCGCATGTGGCGGATGGCCGACACCGCGTGGGACAGCGCCGAGGGCCGCGTCGTACCGACGAAGTACCACGTGCACCCGAAGCGCGACTCGGCGCTGTCGCACTACCTCTACGGCACGCCGCTGCCGGAGACCGAGGAAGACGCCAAGTAGGCCGCGTCAGACACGGCCTGGGAAGTGACCAGGCCCGGCGTCCTCCGGATGCCTCCGGAGGGCCGGGCCCGGCCTGCCTGCTCTCACTGCGCCTGGTTGTGAGAGCCGGCTCGGTCCCGCCTTCGCTGCGCCTGGTTGGCGAGGGTGGGACCTGACGTCCTCCCCCGCTGCGCCTGGTGTGCGGGGGAGGACGGTCCGGTTACTTCAACCCGTCGATCGCCTTCTTCGCGCCCGGGTGCACCGGCACCGGGTCGGTCTGGTCGGCGTTCGCGATCTCGATGCCCTTGGCCGCCGCGTTCACCGCGACCAGGGCCTGCTTGTTCTCGTAGACGACCTTGGTGAGCTGCTCGGCCAGGTCGTCCTTCATGTTCTTGCGGACCAGCAGCACGTTCGGCACGACGATGGTCGGGACGTCGGCCGGCTGCTTGTACGTCGCCGCCGGGATCGGCGCCTGGCTGTAGACCGGGCCGTACTTCTCCTGCATCTTCGGCAGCAGGTCGACGATCGGGATCAGCTTCACGTTCTTGCCCATGCTCGTGGTCAGGTCGGTGATGCCGCCGGTCGGCAGGCCGCCGGACCAGACCAGTGCGTCGATCGAGCCGGACTTCATCGCGTCCACCGACTCCGGCAGGCCGAGCCGCTGCGCGGTGACGTCCTTGGCCGGGTCGAGACCGGCCGCCTCGAGCAGCCGGCGGGCGATCACCTCGGTGCCCGAGTTCGGTGAGCCGGTCGAGACCCGCTTGCCCTTGAGGTCGGCGATCGAGTTGATGTTGGCCGACGTCCGCACCGCGACCTGGGTGTAGTTGTTGTAGAGCCGGGTCAGGGCGACGACGTCCTGCGGCTGCTGGAAGCTGTTCTCGCCCTTCACTGCGTCGGCGGCGGTGTCGCCGAGCGAGAACGCGATGTCGTAGTTCCCCGCGACCAGGCCCTGCACGTTCTGCACCGAGGCGCCGGTCTCGCTCGCCGTCGCGCGGTAGCCGGAGACCTTCTGCGAGATCAGCGACGCCAGCGCGCCGCCGAGCTGGTAGTAGACGCCGGTGGTGTTGCCGGTGGCAATGGTCAGCCGCCCGCCGTCGGCCGAGCCGGATCCGGACGGTTCCCGCTGGCCGCCACAGGCGACCAGGGAGACGGATGCGGCGAGCGCCACCAGGGCGGCAGGGAGGCGACGGATTCTCATGAAGCGACGGATCCTTCCGTTGGTCCGGCCCCTGACCGGGGCGGCGGGGTGGGGTCAGCGTTTGTACCGCGTGAGCGCCGGATCAGGTTGATGGCGACGGCAACAAGTAGCAAACAGATTCCGGCCGTGATGGTTACGGGCGCGAGGTAAAGCAGCAGTACGGCGGCCGGCACGCAGACGGCCCGCTCGAGCCAGCCGGTCTGCACGACGATCCAGCCGCCGGTCACCACCGCGAGCGCCGCGACGGCCAGCATCGAGACCGCCAACGTCCACAGCATGCCGCCGAAGGCGCCCTGGCCGAGCAGGTGCGCGCCGTTGTCGGTGAGCACGAACGCGAACGGCACCAGGAACGCGGGCAGCGTGTACTTCCACGCCTGCCACATCGTCGGCATCACCTTGCCGCCGGTGATCGCGGACGTCGCCACCGCAGCCAGCGCGGTCGGCGGCGACACTTCCGACAGCACGGCGTAGTAGAAGATGAACATGTAGGCCTCGGGCTGTGTCACCCCGAGCTGCACCAGCGCCGGCGCGATGATCACCGCGGCGATGATGAACGACGCCGTCACCGGCACCGCGAGGCCGAGGATCAGGACGGCGAACGCGGACAGCACCACGGTCAGGATCAGCACCACGGTGTGGTTGTCGGTCAGCCCGCGGGCCGCGCCGACGATGATCTCGGCCAGGTTCAACCCGAGCCCGGTCTGCGTGGTGACCGCGACGATCACGCCGGCGGTCGCACAGGTCGCCGCCACCGGCAGCACCGAACGGGTGCCCTGGGCAAGCGCCTTGAAGAAGGGCTTGGCAGTCAGTCGGTGCTCACGGTCCAGGAACGACAGCGCGAACTGGACGACCACTGCGTAGACCACAGCCTTGAACGGCGGCACGTCGACCGCCATGAAGCCGATGATCACGAACAACGAGAGGAAGTGGTACCCGAACCGCAGCAGCAGCCGCAGGGCCGAGTCCTGCGACGTCTCCGCCGACCTGGTTCCGTGCCGGCGGGCGTCGATCTCGATCGCGAGCAGGATGCCCAGGTAGTACAGGATGGTCGGGATGACGGCGTACCCGAGGACGGTCAGGTAGGACACCTGCAGGAACTCGGCGATGATGAACGCCGCCGCTCCGAGGGTCGGCGGCGACAGGATCGCGCCGATGCCCGAGGCCGCGAGCATCCCGCCTGCCGGTTCGGCCGGGTAGCCGGCCCGCCGCAGGATCGGCCACGACACCGTGCCGAGCGAGACCGCGGTCGCCGTACCCGAACCCGAGACGCTGCCCAGCAGGAAGCCGGCCAGCGTGACCGTGCGGCCGGGCGCCGTACGGCTGCGCTTGAAAGCGGCGAACGACAGGTCGATGAAAAACTTGCCGGCACCGGAGTAGTCCAGTACGGCGCCGTAGATCGTGAACAGCACGATGTAGCTGGCAGCTACGGCCAACGGCGTCCCGTAGAACCCGGCCGTGCCCATGGTGAACTGCGCGATGATCGCGTCGAAGTTGAAGCCCTGGTGCGCGAGCGACCACGTGTAGGGCAGGTAGCCGCCGTAGTAGGCGTAGGCGATGAACAGCAGGCTGAAGGCCGGCAGGACCCATCCAGTGGTACGACGGCATGCCTCGAGCAGAAGTAGTAGCAGCAGTGCGCCGACCACCACGTCCAGAGCCGTCGGCGCCTGCCGGCGTTCCAGGTAACCGTCGAAGTCGAGCAGTGGGTAGACACAGACCGCGAACGCGAGCCCGGCCAGGATCCAGTCGGTGATCCCGGGGTCGTCGTGCGGCCGGCTCTTGAACGGGTTGAGGAACGGAGGGACCTTCCAGCCCCGGTAACAGAGCAGCGTGATCGGCAGAACGGCTGCGAGAAAGATCACCAGGTAAAACTGGGTGCCTTGTGGTAGAGGGAAGAACACCTGCAGCAACACGCCGACGCTGACGATTGCGCACCAGACCGAAATCCCCAGGTTCAGGGCAGGCCGAAGCCGCCGAGCGGGGCGTTCCTGCTCGTACTCGGCGAGTTCTTCGTCGGAGGGCGCGGCCGAGCCGCCCCCCGTACCGATACCGACAGTCATCCACCGGTTCCTTCCTGTGCCCGGAAGGCTAATGTTGCCGAACACTGCGTGGAGTCGCGTGATTACGTCTTTACCAAGATCTGACACACATGAGCGTCTCCTGGCCTACGATCACCGCATGAGTGGCGCGGTCAGGATCTTGTTGGTCGAGGACGATCTCGATATCGCGAATGCCCTGATACCCGCGTTGCGGCGCTACGGCCTGATGGTGACGCACGTCCGGACGGCCGCGGACGCCCTCGCGGCGGACCCCGGCGACCTGGTCCTGCTGGACCTCGGCCTGCCGGACGGGGACGGTATCAACGTGTGCCGGCAGATCCGCACGGTGTCGGACGTGCCGGTGATCGCGGTGACCGCGCGCGGCGAGGCGGCCGACCGGGTCCGCGGGTTGCGCAGCGGCGCCGACGACTACGTGGTGAAACCGTTCGCCATATCCGAGCTGCTGGCCCGGATCGATGCTGTACTTCGTCGTACCGGCCTCTTGCAGCCCCGCCCCCGGGTGACCGTCGGCGACCTGACCGTGGACATCGAGGCCCGGACCGTCCAGGTCGCGGACAAGCCCATCGCCCTGACCCGCAAGGAGTTCGACGTGCTAGCTGTGCTGGCCGCCCACCACGGCCGGGTGGTCCCGCGCGAACAGGTCGCCCTGTACGCGTGGCAGTCCGTCTTCGAGGCCTCGTCGCGCACCATGGACGTGCACGTCGCCAGCCTGCGCGCCAAGCTCGGCCGGCCCGAGCTGGTCCAGACCATCCGCGGTGTCGGTTACCGCCTGGGTTCGGACTGACCGTTGCGCCGTCGCCTGCTGCAGTCGCTCGTGCCGATGGTGGTCGTCCTCGCCATCGTCGCCGCCGTACCGCTGGCCAACTACATCGCCACCAGTACGTCGCGGACGTTGTTCCTGTCCCGCAGCAACGACGCGGACTGGTTCGCCACGATGGCGGAGTCGCCGCTGCAGTCCGGTGACATCGCCAACCTGCGTGAGCTGGCCGTCCGCTACCACGAGCTCTACAACACCCCGGTGTTCGTCGTGGACGTCGACCGCAAGGTGGTGGCCACGTCCCGCTCTGGTGTGAACGTGGACGAGCCGGACCTCAAGATCGCCCTCGACAGCACGCTGGCCGGCCGGCTGCCCGCCGAGCCGCCCGCGCTGTTCCCGTGGCGCACCGGCGAGATGGTGGTCGCCCGCCCGGTCGTCAACAACGGCCGCGTGCTCGGCGCCGCCGTACTGCGGGTGCCGACCGAGAAGGCCCGCGACCAGGTGGAGCGCGGCCTGCTGCTGCTCCTCGGCGGACTGCTGATCAGCATCGGCGCGATCGTCATCGGCATCGTCCGGCCGATCACCCGCTGGGTGCTGCGGCCGCTGAACGACCTGGACAACGCGACCCACCAGATCACCCGCGGCGCCCTCGACACCCGGGTGTCCACCGACGGCCGCGCCCCCGAGCTCCGCCGGCTCGGCGACAGCTTCAACTCGATGGCGCTCAGCCTGCACCAGGCCCGCCAGCGCGAGCGCGAGTTCGTCGCCGACGCGTCGCACCAGCTCCGGACGCCGCTCACCTCGGCCCGGATCCACATCGAGGGCCTGTCCCGGCTGTCGCCGACGGCGCGGTTCGCGCTCAGCGACATCGACCGGCTCGGCCGGATCGTCCAGCGGCTGTCCCGGCTGGCCGGCTCGGACCGCCCCGGGGCCGATGCCGACGGCAACAGCGAGGAGCCGCTGGACCTGGCCCAAGCGGTCAAGGAGCGGCTCGTCGGCTGGAAGGCCGTGTACGCCGCCGACGACCTGGAGCTGATCATCGGCGAGATGGTGCCGGGTGGTGTCGCCCCGGAGCTCGAGGTCGACGACATCCTCGACGTACTGCTCGACAACGCCTCCAAGTACGGCGCTCCGCCGGTCGAGGTGTCGGTGACCCGGGACGGCACCGAGGTGGTCATGTCGGTCCGCGACCACGGCCTCGGGCTCGGGTCACGCGACCTGAAGAAGGTTGGCGAGCGGTTCTGGCGCAGCGCGCACCACCGGGAGATGCCGGGGACCGGCCTGGGACTGGCGATCGTCCGGTCCGAGGCGGCCCGGGTCGGCGGCCGCGTGGTCGCCCGCCCCCCGATCGGCGGCGGCCTAGTCATCGAGGTCCGAGTCCCCCTGATCGACGACTACGACGCCTGACAACCCGACAGCCTGACACCCCGACAGCTCCAGGGGAGGATATCCCCTGGAGTTGGGGGTTCTCCCCTCGTGGACGGCCGGAGAACCCCCACGCCCAGCGGATATCCCCTCGAACGGGGCAGGTGGGGAGCGGGTCAGGTGGGGAGGGGCAGGTGGGGAGCGGGTCAGATGTGGTTGGCGCGGTACCAGCGTTCGGCGGCTGGGTGGAGGGGGATGGGCATGGTGGCGATCGCGGAGCGCGGGTCGAGTGAACCGGCCTCCGGGTGGGCGCCCATCAGGTCGTTCTGCCGGCGGAACATCGTGTTGACCGTCCACCAGGCCCACGAGTCGGACAGGTTCGGCCGGGCGATCAGGTAGTTCGGCACCGCCAGCGTCGGCACCGAGCTGGCCAGGCCGTACACCGACGGCGGGATCGAGGACACGATGTAGCCGCCGAACCGCTTGAGCGAGATCTCCTCGGCGACCACGCCGATGTCGACCAGCCGGAAGCCGACCGACTTCTGCAGCAACGCGATCGGCCCGGTCGGCAGGCCGCCGCTCCAGATCAGGGCGTCGATCCCCGGGCCCTTGCCCATCCGGTCGGCCTTCTCCTTCAGCGACTTGACGGCCTCCTCGAGCGAGAGGTTGGTCGTCTTGACCTTGCGGAGCTTGGCCGTGTCCAGGATCAGGTCCGCCACCACCTTGGTCCCGGAGTTCATCGGGCCGACGTTGACGGTCAGGCCGCTCAGGTCCTTCAGGTGGACGGCGTTCGACGCGGTCGGCACCACGACGTGCACGTAGTTGTCGTAGGTCCGGGCCAGCGCGCTGAACTTGAGCCCGCCGGAGCTGAACAGTCCGGTTCCCTCGTACGCGTTCAGCGCGGTGTCGGAGGTGGTGAAGCCCATGTCGACCTTCATGCCGGCCACCTTCTGCAGGTTGTCGACCGACCCGCCGGAGGACTCCGTCCGCATCTCCATGCCGGTCACCTCGCTGACCAGCCGCGCGAGACCGCTGCCGAAGACGTCGTACACCCCGCCCTTGTTGCCGGTCGCAAGCGTGGCCGGCCCGGCCGGGGCGGGCTCGTCGGAGCGGCCGCGGGAGCAGCCTGGGACGAGCAGCGCGGCCGCGGCGGCGGCGCCGAGTCCGAACATGCTGCGGCGAGTCATTCCGCTCGGTGTGAGGAGGCCGTTCCCGGGAGGGGTCAGGAGGCGGGGGCGATCCATGCAGGACAACCTAGACGGCAACAGGTTCGAACCGGTAGCCGCCGCCGCAGACTGCAATCCGGCCGCTACCAGGAGTGCAACGATGAACTGCGTCTGGACGGGCCCGGGGTGGGTGTGACAGCGTTGTCATCGCAGCGGCCGCGTGGTCGCAGGACTAGGCACGGCAGATACCCCCGGAGGATGATTTCGTGCACGACGACCGTCAACTCATCGAGGAGCGGCTCCAGCGCGCCCTGCGGGAGCGCATCCGCCCCGCGATCTACGGCGCGGCGGTCCCGCTGGACATCCAGGTGTGGCACGCCCCGGGTGAGCCGGTGCCGGCCGCCGAGGCGATCGCGGCGACCTACGAGCCGGCCGCGCTCGGCCTGCCCTGGGGTCCCGCCTGGGGGACCGCGTGGTTCAAGTTCAGCGGCCAGGTGCCGGCCGAGTGGGCCGGCCGTGAGATCGAGGCCGTCGTCGACCTCGGCTTCAGCGGCGGCCCCGGGTTCTCCGCGGAGGGCCTGATCCACACGACGTCCGGGGTGCCGCTCAAGGGCCTGCACCCGCGGCAGACCTACGCCCCGCTGTCGATCCTCGGCCCCGACGGTACGGCGGCCTCGCCCGGCGACCGGATCGAGTTCTACGTCGAGGCGGCCGCCAACCCCGAGGTGCTGGGGTCGAACGCGTTCGCGCCCACCGACGTCGGCAGCAAGCCGGAGCCGGGCGGCACGCCGATCTACCGGCTGGCCCGCGCCGACCTGGCCGTCTTCAACGCCGAGGTATGGGACCTGATCCTCGACCTCGAGGCGCTGGACGGTCTGCAGAAGGAACTGTCGCCGCAGGAGCCGCGTCGCCGCGAGATCCTGCGCGCCCTCAGCCGCGCACTGGACGCGCTGGACTACGAGAACGTCGCAGGCACTGCGGCCGACGCTCGCGCCCAGCTGACCGACGTACTGAGCCGCCCGGCGCACGCCAGCGCGCACCAGCTGTCCGCGGTCGGGCACGCGCACATCGACTCGGCCTGGCTCTGGCCGCTGCGCGAGACCCGCCGCAAGGTGGCCCGGACCGTCTCCAACGTCGCCACCCTGGCGCAGGAGTACCCGGAGCTCGTCTTCGCGTTCTCGCAGGCCCAGCAGCACGCCTGGGTGAAGGACAACTACCCGGAGGTGTGGGAGCGGCTGAAGAAGGCCGTTGCCGACGGCACCATCGTCCCGGTGGGCGGCATGTGGGTCGAGTCCGACACCAACCTGCCCGGCGGCGAGGCGCTGGCCCGGCAGTTCGTGCACGGCAAGAGGTTCTTCCTGGACGAGTACGGGATCGACACCCAGGAGGTCTGGCTGCCGGACTCGTTCGGCTACACCGCGGCGCTGCCGCAGCTGGTGAAGCTGTCCGGCTCGAAGTGGTTCCTGACCCAGAAGATCTCCTGGAACAAGGAGAACAGGTTCCCGCACCACACCTTCTGGTGGGAGGGCCTGGACGGCACCCGGGTGTTCACCCACTTCCCGCCGATCGACACCTACAACTCCGACCTGTCCGGCCGCGAGCTCGCGCACGCGCAGCGCAACTTCGCCGAGAACGGCGCGGCGACCCACTCGCTGGTGCCGTTCGGGTACGGCGACGGCGGTGGCGGCCCAACCCGCGAGTTCGTCGCAACCGCGCGCCGGGTGGCCAACCTGGAGTCCTCGCCGCGGGTCACGATCGAGTCCCCGACCGAGTTCTTCACCGCTGCCGAGGAGGAGTACCACGACCACGCGCCGGTCTGGTCGGGTGAGCTCTACCTGGAGATCCACCGGGCGACGTACACCTCGCAGGCCAAGACCAAGCAGGGCAACCGGCGCAGCGAGCACCTGCTCCGCGAGGCCGAGCTGTGGTCCGCCGCGGCTGTCGTCGCGGGCAAGCTGGACACGTACCCGTACGAGGACCTGGACCGGATCTGGAAGGCCGTGCTGCTGAACCAGTTCCACGACATCCTGCCGGGCTCGTCGATCTCCTGGGTGCACCGCGAGGCCGAGGCGACGTACGCGAAGCTGGCGGCGGAGCTCGAGGCGATCATCGCGACGGCGCAGCAGGCGCTGGCCGGCTCCGGCGACGCGCAGATCGTCTTCAACGCGGCGCCGCACAGCCGCAACGGCATCGCCGGTCTGGGCGCCGGTGTCACAGCCGGCGAAGGCCAGTCCGTCTCGGTCGAGAACGGCGTACTGGACAACGGGCTGATCCGGGTCACCATCGACGAGCGCGGCCTGATCACCTCCCTGTACGACGTGGAGGCCGCGCGTGAGGTGATCGCTCCGGGCACCACCGGCAACCTGCTGCAGCTGCACGTGGACACCCCGAACCACTGGGACGCGTGGGACGTCGACTCGTTCTACAAGAACAACGTCCGCGACGTGACCGAGGTGGACAGCGTCGACTTCAGCACGGTCTCCGGTGTCGCGACGGTCGTCGTGAAGCGGTCCTTCAACCGGTCGTCGGTCACCCAGACGCTGCGGCTGCGGCCGGGCGCCAAGCGGGTCGACATCGAGACCACGATCGACTGGCACGAGGCGGAGAAGTTCCTCAAGGCGGCGTACCCGGTCGACGTGCACGCCGACCGGTCGGCGTCGGAGACCCAGTTCGGCCACATCTTCCGGCCGACCCACCAGAACACCTCGTGGGACGCGGCGAAGTTCGAGATCGCGGCGCACCGCTGGGTGCACGTCGGCGAGCCCGGGTACGGCGTTGCCGTGGTCAACGACTCGACGTACGGCCACGACGTCAACCGGACCGCCCGCGAGGACGGCGGCACCACCACCACGATCCGCACGTCGCTGATCCGGGCGCCGCGGTTCCCCGACCCGCAGACCGACCAGGGTGTGCACACCGTCAACCACGCGCTGGTGGTCGGCGCCGGCATCCCGGAGGCGATCGAGGAGGGCTACCGGATCAACCTGCCGGAGCGGGTCGTCACCGGCGCCGACGGGGTCGCCCCGATCGTTGCCGTCGACAACCCGAACGTCATCGTCGAGGCGCTGAAGCTGGCCGACGACGAGTCCGGTGACGTGGTGGTCCGCCTCTACGAGTCGACCGGCGGACGCTCCCGCGCCACTATCACCCCGTCCTTCGCGGCCGCGTCGGCAGCCGAGGTCGACCTCCTCGAACGCCACCTCGCCGACCGCGAGCTCACCGACGGTGGCGTCACCTTCGAACTCCGCCCCTTCCAGATCCTCACCCTCCGCTTCAAGCGTTCCTGACCCCCCACCCCGACGAGGGCCCGCCCGGCAAAGCCGAGCGGGCCTTCGCCCTTCTCACCCAGCGGCTGCGGCGACGATGGTGCCGAAGGCGGCCATTCCCCGGGCGCTCGGGGGGAAACGCGCGCAACCGGCGGCAGACGGCGGCCGACCTGCACGTCCACGCCAACACCGTCGACTACCGGCTGCGCCAGGTCGGCCCTGGATCCGGTGCGGGACGACCAGCTACCTCGGCTGGTGGCCGCCCTTGTCGCATTCGACGCCCAGACATAGGCAACAGTTCACCCAGCTGACGTAGGTTGGAGAGACCCCGGCTTGGAGGTGGCATGGCCTCGACACCCTTGCTCGGCTCCCGGACGCTCGACCGGCAGACGGCGCGCACGCTGCCGCCGGGTCCGCGGTTGCCCACGCTGGCTCAGACCGTGCTGTTCGCGAGTCACCGCAAGACGTTCTTCCCGCGGATGCGCGAACGGTACGGCGACGTGTTCACGATCCGGCTGGTGCCGTCCAGCCGCGTGGTCGTCGTACTGAGCAGGCCGGAGCACATCCGGGAGGTGTTCGGCAGTCCGCCGTCGGTGATGCACGCGGGTGAGGGCAACACGGTGCTGGAGCCGATCATGGGCGCGCACTCGCTGCTGCTGCTGGACGACGAGGACCACGTCCGGATGCGGCGGCAGCTGATGCCGGCGTTCTCCGGGCAGGCGCTGCGTGGGTACGCCGGCATGGTGCACGAGCTCGCCCGCGCGGAGGTCGACACCTGGCCGGTCGGCAAGCCGTTCAAGGTGCACCAGCGGATGCGGGAGCTCACGCTCGAGGTGATCCTGCAGGTCGTGTTCGGCGTGACGGACTCGGACAAGCTGAACCGGCTCCGGCCGCTGCTGGACAAGATCGTCTCGGTGTCGCCGGTGATCATGCTCGGCGGGTTCTACCCGGCGCTGCTCCGGGTGCCGCCGTGGCGGACGTACCTGACCGTGCAGCAGCAGGTCGACGAGATCCTGTACGACGAGATCGCCCGGCGGCGCGGGAATCTTGCCGGGCGCAACGACGTACTGTCACGGCTGCTTGCTGCGGGCAACTGGTCGGACGTGGAGCTGCGGGACCAGCTGGTCACGCTGCTGCTGGCCGGGCACGAGACGACCGCGACGGCGCTGGCGTGGGCGTTCCACGAGCTGGCGCGGCGGCCGGAGGACCTGGCGTTCGGGCAGCGGGCCGCGGACGCGGGGGCCGACGACGAGCTGGAGGCGATCGCCAAGGAGGCGATGCGGCTGCATCCGGTCGTCTACCAGGTCGGCCGGCGGCTCACCGAGACCGCTGACGTGGCCGGCTACCGGCTGCCGCGCGGGACCACGATCATGGCGGCGATCGGGCTGGTGCACCGCGACGGCGAGCACTTCCCGGTGCCGGAGGACTTCCGCCCGCAACGCTTCCTCGACGACGACCCGCCGGCCCCCGGCACCTGGATCCCCTTCGGCGGCGGCGCCCGCCGCTGCATCGGCGCCGGCTTCTCCCTGATGGAAGCCACCGAAATCCTCCGCGCAGCCCTGACCACCCACAGCTTCACCGCCCCCCACCCCGCGCCCGAACCAGCCAAGCCCAAGAACGTCACCCTGGTCCCGGCCCGAGGAGCCGAGGTGACCGTCACCCGCCGCTGACCCCGCTGCCGCGCGAGCCGGGCACACCAACACCACCCGGCCGAGCGGAGCGAGAGCGGTTCAGTCTTCCTGGTCGGTGACGTCGCCCAGGTCGACGTCCTGGTAGCTGGGGAGGTCGGACTCGTCGTCGTCGGTGAGCTCGAAGTTCTCTTCGTCGTCCACCACGTGGACGGCGGCTTCCTCGGCCGAGGCGGCGGCGCCGGCGAAGCCGACGTCTTCGGCGACCAGCTCGTCCTCGTCGTCGCTGTGGGCGCCCTCGTCGGGGGCGACCAGGCGGCCGGACCGCTCGACGCCGACCTCGGGGCCGCCGACGTCCTCGCCGTCCTCGGCGTACGGGTCGACGTCCGGCTCCTCCTGCGCGATCCGCTGGTCCAGCGACTCGCCCTGCAGCGCCTCGTCGGCCGTCGTGCCGAACCCTTCGCCCGCGGACCACTTCTCCGGCGGCGAGTAGCCCTCGTCGAGCAGATCCTCCACACCCCGGTCGTTCAGGGTGTCCTCCGCCTGCAGCTGGTCCTCGTCGTCCACGCTGTAGCTGCCGTAGTCCTCGCGGTTATTCTCACTCATGCCCACAACCCTGTCCGTCCAGAGCGGGTGAATCAAGCCGGAGGGCGGTTGCCTGGACAATGGGGTCCGTGGATCCGGTCCGGCTGACACTCGAGCAGTTGCGGGAGCTGCGTGACGACATCGCGCCGCGGGCCGCCCGCCGCTCGCGGGCCTCGGTCCGCCGCCGGGTGGACCGCTGGTGGGACCGGCTGTTCTTCATCTCCCAGTGCGCGCTCGCCGCCGGCGTCGCCTGGGCGCTGGCCCGGTACGTCCTCGGCCACCCGACCCCGTTCTTCGCGCCGGTCGCGGCGATGGTGTGTCTCGGGTTCAGCTTCGGCCAGCGGTTGCGCCGGGTGGCCGAGGTGATGGTCGGCGTGGCGGTCGGGGTCGGGGTCGGCGACCTGATCGTCCGCTTCTTCGGCACCGGCGTACCGCAGATCATCTTCGTGGTCGCGCTGGCGATGAGCGTCGCCGTACTCCTCGGCGCCGGCACGCTGATGACCACGCAGGCCGGTGTCCAGGCGGCGATCGTCACCACCCTGCTCCCGAACCCCGGCGCCGGGTTCAGCCGCTGGCTCGACGCGGTCCTCGGCGGCCTGGTCGCCCTCGCCGCCGCGACGATCGCCCCGGCCACCGCGATCAGACGCCCTAGGCAACAAGCGTCCGGAGTGCTGAACGAGCTGGCCGAGATCCTGACCGAGACCGCCGAGGGCCTCGAGCACAAGGACGAGGCGGCCGTCACCGACGCGCTCCGCCGGGCGCGCAACAGCGAGTCCCTGCTGGACAACCTGCGCAGCGCGGCCGACGAGGGCGTCGCGGTGGTCCGGCTGTCGCCGTTCCGCCGCCGGCACCGCGGCCGGGTCCAGGAGATCGCCGACCTCGTCGTACCGCTGGACCGCGCGATCCGCAACATCAGGGTCCTGGTACGGCGCTGCGCCGTGTCGGTCTGGCGCGACGAGCAGATGCCGGCCGAGTACCCGGTGCTGCTCGAGCGGCTCGCCGACGGCACCCGCCTGATCGGCGAGTCCCTGTTCGAGCCGCACGCCGACGTCGCCGCGCACCGCGTCCTGGGCGAGCTCGGCCGCCGTACGGCGGAGCTGCCGCTGCCCGCCGGCCTGTCCGCAGTCGTCGTCCTCGGGCAGATCCGCTCCACCGTCGTCGACCTGCTCGAGCTGACCGGCACGACGTACGACGAGGCCCGCGCCCTGGTCCCGCTCCGCCCCGATGGACTGGATGAGAAGTAGGTCACATCAAAAGTCGGGCCGAATTCCCGTCATAACCGATGACCGCGTGCGTCTCACCGGCATGACGATCCACCGACTGATGTCCACGATGGCCAACGAGCAGGTCCGCCGGCTCGAGGACCTGCTGGCCGTCGAGATGACCCAGACCGCTGACGACCGGAGCGACGCCGCCGCCGAGCAGTAACGGCGCGTACCGGACGAACGGATCCAGGCGGCGCACCCGGACGGTCTTGCCCACCGAGCTAGACCGCACGGATGTCGCACAACGCAAGAGGCGCCCCGTGCGAGGCGCCGCCGGATCTGTGGTGCACCGCCACAGAGGTGCACCGAGAACCACCCGCCGGCTGTCCTGACGCCGCTTGCGCGAGGCTCAGGCCAGGCCGGTGGGTGGTTTTTTTGTTGCCCTAAGCCACCGTCACCTCGGTGGTGACCGAGTTGGCGATGAAGCACTCCAGGTGCGCCCGGTGGTGCATCCGCTCGATCGCCTCGGCGTCCGGCTCCGCGCCGCCCCAGACGATCTTCGGGTGCAGGGTCACCTGGGTGATCGCCAGCCGGCCGGCCTCGTTCTTCGCCATCACGCCGACCGCGTGGTCGTCGTACGCGTCCACGACCAGTCGCTTGCGGGCCGCGATCGCCAGGAAGGTCAGCATGTGGCACGACGACAGCGCCGCCACGAACGCCTCCTCCGGGTCGACCGGGCCCGGGTTGCCCAGGTACGTCGGGTTGGCCGACGCCGGCACCGTGATCCCGCCGTCGAAGCGCCACTCGTGGTCGCGGTTGTAGGTGTCGTAGGTGAACTCGTGCTCACCACGGCTCCAACTGAGATCGACCACGTGCTCCGACATGCTCAGGTCACCTCTCCGCGACGTTCCCGCGGCACCACTGCGGCGCCGACACCGGATTGCATCGTACCGGGGTGTCCCCCGGCAGCTTCGCGACGAAGTCGCTGTCGTAGCGGGCCGCCATCCCGGCGACCGGGAAGTCGGTGGTGACCACCTGGGCGCCGCTGGCCAGCGCGATCCCGACCCGGCTGAAGTCCTTCTCGCGGATCGTCGCCATCGGCTCGTCGGACCGGGTCCGGATCAGGTAGCCCTTCGACACCAGCCGCTGGATCTCGGCCTGGTTGGCGCCACGCGGGTCGTTCACCTGCGTGATCGCGGCGTCCGGCTGGCCCTCGGGACCGCGGGTGAAGACCGCCCGGCCCTCCAGGTTCGGCTTGCCGGCCCGGTACAGGTCCCGGATCGTGCCGGCGCCGCCGTTGTCGAAGTAGAACAGCACCTGGCCGCGGACCGAGTCGACCTTCGGCCAGCCCTTCGTCAGCACGGACTGCTCCAGCGTCAGGCCCGGCTTGCGTACGTCGTCCGGCGTCAGGATCTCCTTCGCACCGAAGACCGACCGGATCTCGGCGTCGATCTTGTCCAGGTTCGCCGCGTCCCACGGCGGGGACTGCACACCGCCGGCCGCGACCACCTTCGGGTCGGACTGCTTGAGTTCGAGGCTGATCGTGATCGGCGCGTGGTCCGGGTTCTGGTCCGACCAGGCCTTCACCTGCTGCAGGCAGACGACCAGCGACTTGCAGGTGCCGTTGTAGTCGAAGTCCGGGATGTGCATGACCTTGATGCCGGGCTGGGCCATCACCGGGTCGGTCAGCGGTCCCTGCCCGGTCAGCTTGCGGATCAGCGGGTACGTGTACAGCCCGCCCTCCGGGGAGTCCGGGACCAGGTCGAGCTCGAGGGTCCGGATGTTCTGGTCCTCCAGTTGCGCCGGGATGGCTGCGTGCGAGTACCAGAGGTCGACCGAGCCCGGGTTCTGGGCCTGCTGGACCTTCTGCTCGGCCGGGCTGAGCTCGCGGTGGTACGAGTTGTGCGAGCCGATCATCTGCAGCTGGTTCAACCGCAGGCCCGAGCCGTTCTCCTGCTGCTGCGACTGCGGGCCGGCCGGTGCGGACTGCGAGGTCGTAAGCGCCGTACCGGCGAGTCCGGTCGCGGCGATCGCGGCGGAGGCCAGGCCGGCGACCACCGTTCTGCTGATACGCATGACGGGAATTCCCCTCCTGTGGGCGGACACCAGGTTGTCGGCCGTCGGTGCCGAGGCCGATCTGTCGGCAATCTGTCACATCCGGGTGGCAACGTTGTCCCCCCGGAAGATGGAGAATGAGCGACATGGTGACATCGGGGGCGTATCCACTGCGCCGGACGCCGACCCAGGACCGGGCCAGCCGGCAGGTCGAGCGGATCCTGGACGCGGCCTGCGCCGAAGTGGTCGAACGCGGGTACGACGCCGCGTCGACGAGCGGGATCGCGAAGCGGGCCGAGATCGCGGTCGGCAGCGTGTACCGGTACTTCCCGGACAAGCGGAGCCTGATCCAGG
Source organism: Kribbella sp. NPDC050820 (assembly GCF_040653975.1). Lineage (NCBI taxonomy): Bacteria > Bacillati > Actinomycetota > Actinomycetes > Propionibacteriales > Kribbellaceae > Kribbella > Kribbella sp. NPDC050820. Next base: position 8,150 of record NZ_JBFAHB010000003.1, on the reverse strand, counting down.
CGATCGAGCGCCGGAACCAGGCGCGCTACTCCGAGGCGGTGCGGGAGCGGCTCGGGTCGGTGACGACCTGGCGGGAGTCGGTGGACGTCACGCTGGACACGTTCCGGGAGATGCACCGGACGGATCCCGGGTTCCGGGCGGTGGTGCTGAGTGGGCTAGGTGACCCGGACCTGGAGACCCAGCCCGGCGAGTACGACGACCAGCACGCCGGCGAGTTCGCCGAGCTCCTCACCGCCCGCTTCGGCGCCCGGGACACCCACGAGTTCCGTCTGGCCGTCACCTTGAGCATCACCATGGGCGAAGCCCTGGCCCACCTCGCCGACCGCCTGGATCCCTCCGAAGCCGACTACGTCCTGTCCCAAGGCCGCCCGGTCCTCTACAACCTGCTCGCACCCCACCTCCCCGCCTAGGTCCTGTCTGCTGATGCCGCGCAGTAGGCGGGGGATCAGCAGACAGGGCCTGGAAGCGAAAAAGCCCTCGCCGGAGGCGAGGGGTGGGCGGAGCAAGCCGTGGGAGGGCGACTTGCTTGAAGTCGCTCTCTAGGGCTGTGGAACCGGGTCCGAGCTCCGCGGCCCCAGCTGCGGCCAGTGGCTGACCCGGCCGGCGATGCGGGCCCGGCGCGGGCTCCGGACGTCGTAGCTGACGATGACCCGGTCGCCCTTGGTGTAAGTAATCCTGCTGCCCACCGGGAGCTTGCGGGAGACCTCGAACGGTCCCTCACCCCGGCGGGTGCAGTACTCGACAGTGACCTCGGTGTAGACCGTCGGTTCGCCGCCGTCCAGCTGACCGCGGACCGGGCCACGCACCCGGATCACCTGACCGGCCGTCTTCTCTTCCGTGCCCGAGGGGATCTCGTCCCGCCGGAGCCCGGCGAGCACGTCCAGCACGATGCATGCCGTGACCAGCAGCACCAGGCCGAACCCACCGAGCACAACGATCGTCAACATGGCACTCACCCCCGACGCGCCGCCCGCGAGCGACGCGGTCGTCGTTGGTCGATGTCTCTGGGAGACACCTTGCGCGGCCCTTGCCGCACAACGGTGAGACGACGCCTGGAGGCACTCGGTTCCCACGTCCTGACAAAGTTTTCGAGAAGTCAGTGACCCCCCATTCCGAACTGATACTGAGAGGGCACCGGCCGCCGCGTGCCGAGCGCTTCCTCGGTCTCCACCCACAGGTCCGCGAGCGGGTTCGCGCCCTCACGAACGGTCGGCAACTGGATGCCGTCGGCCAGCAACGCGGCGGCCGTCTGCGGGTCGCCGGACAGCAGCGCGTACCGGATCCGCAGCAGCCGGATCCGCGGGTCATCCGCAGCCTGGACGCGCGCGAGCGTCCGGCCGGCCCGCGGTACGTCGGTTTCGAGCGCAGCAGCGACCGCCTCGACCTGCAACTCGACCAAGTCCGGCAGCAGCTCGGCCGCCCGCTCGTAGTACGAGAGCTCCCCGGTGACGAAGCCAAGGTTCCGCAGTGCCCACGGGTTGTCCCCCGACCGCCGCCACGCCTCCACCGCACCATCGACGTCTCCGGCGTAATGGCGCGCGACACCGCGGTGGTACCAGACGAGCCAGTTGTCCTCAGCCTTCTCCAGCTGTTCCCGCCAGCTCACCAGCGTTCCATCAGGTACGGCGTCCGCCGCCGGCAACCGCCCGTCGAGCAAGGGCAACCACGCGCGTTCCCTCGACGTCATGGTGTCCTCGTCGAACGGCGTACCTGCCGAGACCGTCCACCCCGTCCGGGTCAGCTCCAGCGCACCCCAGCCCGAGCCGACAGCGAGTCTCTCGACCGGAGCCGCGTCCACCACCGTCAACCAGGTGCGCTCGCGCTCCGCCAGCTGATCCAGGACAGGACGCAGCGCTTCAGTCCCCGCGGTCCGGGCGGTCGTCCAGTCCTCGGCGTGCGCGGCCCCCGGGTCCACCGACAGCCGGCCGTAGGCCTCGAGCCAGTGCCAGTTCGTTGCGGCCGGCAACTTCAGGTGCTCCATCTGAGTCCGGGCAAGGCCGGCCTGGATCTCCGCGTAGCCGTGACCCTGAAGACCCGGCGCCAACCACTCCTGCCATCGCCGTCCGCCCGTGCCTTCACCCCAGACGAAGAGCTTCCGGCCCTGCAGTCGATCGGTCGACGCCTGAACCAGACCGTTGCCCGCACCGTTCACCGACGCGATCCACTGCCGTTCGTCCGCCAGTGGTTCGAAGAAGAAGTCGACCGCCCGGCTGTGCTGCATCGGGTAGGTGAGGTCGGTCCCCTCATACAGAGGTACGTCGATGAGGTCGAGTCGTTTGCCATAGCCGAACCGCCAGGCCTGGTCGGCCGGCACCAGGACGCGGGTGTCCGGCGACTGCTCGACGGCGATGTTCGACCACCAGTAGGCCGGGACGTCGGCGTCGGACGGGTTCTGCAGGCGGACGCCGACGTACAGGAAGGTGGAGTCGGCCGGGAGCCAGAAGTCGAGTTGGGTGACGAGGTTCCTGGTCCGTTCCAGCTCCCAGAGACGCAGTACCGGCGTACCGTCCGGGCCTTCGATGCGGGCGGCATGCATCGGGGCGCAGGTGCCGGTCCAGTGGCCGGTGCTGCCGACGTTCCACTCGACGCCACCGGCCCACCACGCGTTGCGCAGCGCGAGGTTCGCGGGCTGGAACACGGGATTGCGGTAGAGCAGTTCGTCGCCGCTCGCCTTGTCGACGAGTGAGTAGAGCCGGCCGCCGACGCTGGGCAGCACAGTCGCCCGGACGTGGTCGTTCTCCAGCACCAGCGCCGGAAAGGCGCGGTCTTCCAGCGAACGGTCGTACCCGCCCTGGTTCAAGCAGGGCAGCGGGCTGTGCAGGCGGCCGTACTGGATGTTCTCGCGCAGGTCGGCCGGGAGCTCGGCGAGGTTCTGGACCTGGTGGAGCTCTTGCTGGCTGCGCAGCGGCGCGAGCGGGTTCTCCGGTCCGAGGGAGGCGGCGGGCAGGACGAGATCTTGCGCGGAAAGGGTCGTCACAGCTCTCATCCTCACAATTCCGCACAAGCTCGTCCATCCGTGCCTACGGTCCGCTATACATGGACACCATGGACGCGGATGTGATCGTCGTCGGGGCGGGTCTGGCCGGGCTGGCCGCGACTGCCGAACTGGCCGACGCGGGGCGGAAAGTGCTGCTGCTGGACCAGGAGCCGGAGGCCTCACTGGGTGGGCAGGCGTTCTGGTCGTTCGGCGGGTTGCTGTTCGTCGACTCCCCCGAGCAGCGCCGGATGGGCATCAAGGACTCGCGCGATCTCGCGCTGCAGGACTGGCTCGGGTCGGCCGGGTTCGACCGGCTGGACGACGAGGACCGCTGGGCCCGGCAGTGGGCCGAGGCGTACGTCGACTTCGCGGCCGGCGAGAAGCGTCCGTGGCTGCACGCCCAGGGTGTGCGGTTCTTCCCGGTGGTCGGCTGGGCCGAGCGCGGCGGCTACAACGCGGACGGCCACGGCAACTCGGTCCCGCGGTTCCACATCACCTGGGGCACCGGGCCGGGCCTGGTCGCGCCGTTCGAGCGGCGGGTCCGGGAGGCGGTCGCGAAAGGCCTGGTGGAGTTCCGGTTCCGGCACCGGGTCGACGAGCTGACCGTCACCGGCGGGGTCGTCGACGGGGTCGCGGGCAAGGTCCTGGAGCCGAGCGACGTCGCCCGCGGGGTGGCCAGCTCGCGCACCGAGGTCGGCGACTTCAGCCTCACCGCGCAGGCGGTGATCGTGACGTCCGGCGGGATCGGCGGCAACCACGACCTGGTCCGGTCGCAGTGGCCGAAGCGGATGGGCGAGCCGCCGAAGCGGATGATCTCCGGGGTCCCGGCGCACGTGGACGGCCGGATGCTGGCGATCACCGAGCGGGCCGGCGGCCGGTACGTGAACCGGGACCGGATGTGGCACTACACCGAGGGCATCCAGAACTGGGACCCGATCTGGCCGATGCACGGGATCCGGATCCTGCCCGGACCGTCGTCGCTGTGGTTCGATGCCACCGGCAAGCGACTGCCGGTGCCGCTGTTCCCCGGCTTCGACACCCTGGGCACGCTCGAGCACATCATGCGGACCGGGTACGACTACACCTGGTTCGTGCTCACGCAGAAGATCATCGAGAAGGAGTTCGCGCTCTCCGGCCAGGAGCAGAACCCGGACCTGACCGGCAAGGACATCCGCGGCGTGCTCGGCCGGGCCCGCGGCGGGGCGACCGCACCGGTGCAGGCCTTCATGGACAAGGGCGCCGACTTCATCGTCCGGAGCAACCTGCCTGACCTGGTCCGCGCGATGAACGATCTGACCGGTGACAAGCTGATCGACCTGGACGACCTGGAGCGCCAGATCGTCGCCCGGGACCGGGAGCTCACCAACACCTTCACCAAGGACCTGCAGATCACCGCGCTGCGCGGGGCCCGGAACTACCGCGGCGACAAGCTGATCCGGGTCGCGTCACCACACCGGATCCTCGACCCGAAGGCCGGCCCGCTGATCGCCGTACGGCTGAACATCCTGACCCGGAAGTCGCTCGGCGGCCTGCAGACGGACCTCGACTCGCGAGTGCTGCGGCCCGATGGCGAGCCGCTGCCGGGTGTCTACGCGGCCGGCGAGGTGGCCGGCTTCGGCGGTGGCGGCATCCACGGCTACCGCTCCCTGGAGGGCACGTTCGTCGGCGGTTGCCTCTTCACCGGTCGTACGGCGGGACGCGCAGCAGCCAAGGCTGTGTCGTAGGACAACACTGGTGAGCCGGCGCATGTGTGCCGCGACCCCCTGTCTGGTCGCGGCACCGGCTTCTAGCGTGACGCCATGCGCCGCCTCGCGTTCTTCTCAGCCACCGTCCTGCTGTTGTCCGGTCTGACTGTGCCGGCCGACGCCCATCGACCGGTCCGGGTCCCGGGTGCCGAGTATCAGCAACTCGCGCGCCTCGACGACCTGACCACGACCGGCACCGTGGCGTCCGGCCACACCAACCCGGCCGACTACGCCGGGCTTACGCACTCCGGTCTCCCGACCCCCGGGCCCGTGCCCGGCGTCCAGATCGACGGCTACTTCCCGGACTCGTCGCACACCAACGCCAACCACGGCTGGAACCACGACTCCCAGTTCGTGATCCGGCTGCCCGAGCAGTGGAACGGCGGCCTGGTCGTCTCCGGATCGCCTGGCGTGCGAGCGCAGTACGCGAACGACAAAGCGATCTCGGACTACGTGCTTTCCCTCGGCTACGCCTACGCGGCGACCGACAAGGGCAACACCGGTGCCGCCTTCTACACCGACGGCGTGCGGCCGGGTGACGCGATCGTGGAGTGGAACCTGCGGACGACCCAACTGGCGAGGGCCGCCCGCGCCACCGTCGCGAAGTACTACGGGAAGCCTGCCCGCGAGGTGGTTGCCGCCGGGATCTCCAACGGCGGCTACCTGGTCCGCTGGCAGCTCGAGAACCACCCTGAGCTGTTCACGCGCGGCGTCGACCTCGAAGGCACGCTGTGGACGGCGAACGGGCCCAACCTGTTCACGTTCCTGCCGCCGGCGATCAGGGGCTATGAGCAACAATCGCCGGAGCTGATCGCGAAGGCCGGGTTCGACCCGCGGTCGGACTTCCTGTGGGACTACCACTACTCGGTCTACTGGAAGCTGACCCAGCGCATCTACGCCGCCGAGCTCGACCCGACGTACACCGGCAGCGAAGCCGACTACGACTACGCCGAGCGGCCGCAGGCGCACCAGGCTGTTGCACGGATCGCGCTGACCGGGGAGATCCGCCGGCCGCTCGTCACCATCCACGGGACGTACGACAGCCTGCTGCCGATCACCCAGGACTCGGACGTGTACGCGAACATGGCGCGCCGGACCGGCCTGCACACCTACCAGCGGGTCGAGGCAGGCAACCACGTCGACGGCCTCGTCGACGCCTACCCCGACCGGCTGGTCCCCCTGGTCCCCCTGTTCCAGAAGGCGATCAGAACACCATCGTGAGCAGGTCGGCGAACAGTTCCTGCTCGTCGATCTCCAGCCCGCGGTTGGTGAACCAGGCCGCCATGTTGTGGCAGTCCCGGAGCAGGAAGTCCATCCCCTTCGGGTTGCCGACGATGTCGACCACCTGCGGGAGGTCGATCATCACGATCCGCTCGCTCTGGGCCAGCACGTTGTACGGCGACAGGTCGCCGTGGGCCAACCCCGCCCTGGCCAGCTCGCGCATCCCGTGCCGCAGCTGCTCGAAGTACTGACCGAGCAGGTCCTTCGGCGGCCGGACCTGGGCGAGCCGTGGCGCGGCCCCGCCCTCGCCGTCGTCGATGAACTCCATCAGCAACTCGGTGCCGTCCACCTGCACCGGGTACGGCACCGGCACGCCGGCCTTCCACAGCCGGCACAGCGCGTCCCACTCGGCGTACGCCCAGTGCCCCGCGGCGACGCTGCGACCGTGTGCGGTCTTCTTCGCCATCGCGCGGCTGTCCCGGCTGTTCCGGGTCCGGCGTCCCTCGACGTACGACGTACTGCGGTGGAACGACCGGTGTTCCTCGGTGCGGTAGCGCTTGGCGGCCAGCAGCGAGGACCGGGCCGGGTTGTCGCCGATGGCTTCGACGGCCCGCTCGACCAGGAAGACGTCGGCTTCCTTGCCGGTTTTGAGGACGCCGAGCTCGGTGTCGATCGCGGCCTGTTCCGTCACCACCCAGTCCGGGCGGGGATCAGGTCCGCGAGAACCGCGCTCGACGTCCAGCCAGGTGGACCAGCGCTGATCCGGGCCGAGTTTCTCGTCGACCGCGTGGAACTGGAAGACGAAGGCGTCGGCCGGATCGGGTTGGGACTCGTCGCCGGTGAGTTCGGCCCAGCGGGAGTCGAGGTCTGAAAGGTCAGAGAATTCTGAGTCGGTGCGAAAGACGTCGGAAGACATCCGGGGTGCTCCTGAACGGTGAGGTGGGACTGACGCGGACATGCCGCAGCACAGTGATGGCCATCCGTCAGCCCTCCTTAGGTCCAGGCAGCGCTCGTCGCTACACGGGTCGACTCAGGATGCCGGGCGGTCGCCCGGCCGCGCAAGCTATTTAAACTGCGACCGGCTGGTCGGCCGCAGCCGCAGCTCCTGGACCGGCTTGACCGACCGCCGCTCCAGCTCCGGCAGCACCTTCTGCTGCCACGTCGGCGACCCCGCGAGCTGCCGGCGATGCTCGTCGTACGCCGCGTCGTCGGCGAACCGGGCGAACCACGCCAGCACCACCTCGTCGCGCAGCGGCAACGCGGGAAAGTTGTTCTCGGCAACCAAGGTCTCGAGCACCGCGACCGGCTCGGCGCCGGTCTCCACCAGCACCGGGGCGACGTGGTCGGCGAAGAACTCGACGAACCCGTCGTCCGGCGAACTGCGGTGGTACACCGCCCCGGCGATCACGGATCCGGGCACCTCCGTCGTACCGACAGGCGCGCGGGGTGCGTCGAGCCGCGGGTAGCCGTCGCGCAGCTCCACCGGCTGCAGCAGCAGCGCGTTGTCGGAGTCGACCATCGTCACGTTCGCGGCGCCGGAGTGCGCACGCCAGATCGGCCCGGTGTAGAACGCCGTCAACGCCTCCGCACGCGACGGCAGATCCGCGAAGCCGCGGATCCACACGAACCGGTCCGGTTCGTCCAGGTCGCGGAACTGGCCCACGATGTGCATGCCGGTCGCTTCCTGCCCCTCGACCAGGTGCTCGTCGAACACCTCGATCAACGCATCGCGCCGGCCCGGGTGCAGCGTGTACTGGCGCAGGTCGACCACCGCGCAGCACTCCTCCATCTGGCTCCTCCTCATCAGTCGGCCACGGTCAGTCAAGCAGGGATACCTGACGACGCATGTCAGTGATTCACCGTTTGCGCGGTGGGCACTGGAGGTGCAGCACGGGGAGTTCAGCCGCCGGGTGCCCGCCCGGCCTTAGAGATTGGAAGGACCATGGGTCTCATCCTGTGGATCATCGCGGCGATCCTCGTCATTGCCGGGATCGTCTCTCTTGTCCGCGGCCAGCTGCTGTGGGGCGCCGCCCTGATCGTGATCGGCCTGCTGGTCGGTCCTGGTGGCGTCAGCATCTTCACCTGACCACCAAACAACCCCTCGAACCGTCGTCGCCCCACCCCCCACCCGCCGGGGGCGACGCCCCGGTCTACCGCAAAAGCGCAGCGCCAGGGCCAGGCCCGCGACGCCCCCCCCCAACAACTCG